>DATGVY010000173.1:0-19261 GCA_035299845.1 Streptosporangiaceae bacterium | reverse complement strand
TCGTGGGCGGCGCTCATTCCGGGCCTGACACCGCACGGCCTGCGGCACGGCCACCAGACGGCGATGCGCCGCGACCGTGTCCTCCGGGTCCTGCGCCGTGACCGCCTCGGCCACGGCGCCTCGGGCGACATCGCCGACCACTACACCCACATCGCCGACGAGATGATCGAGGAAATGCTGGCCCGCCAGACGCAGCGATGGCAGACGGCGGTCGCGGCCAGGGCGCGCATCGACGAGGCCCGCGGCGCCGAGCCACGGTCGGCCGTGCCCGCCCTCGACGGGTGGCTGGCCCCGTTCCGGGAGCGCGACGGGGAATCCAGCTCCCATCTGCGCTCCCATCGGCAGGATCCGGAGGTGGAAGCATGAGCGTTTTGCCTGGTGGGCGCAACTGGGATCGAACCAGTGACCCCTCGCTTGTAAGGCGAGTGCTCTACCGCTGAGCTATGCACCCGTACAGTCGCCCCGGCAGGTGCTGGGCGACGACCCGGGACAGCGTACCTCCTCCGTCGGCGAGCAGGCAGCCGCCGTATCCGGCCAAGCCCGCGCAGGCCAGTGCGAAAAGGGGGACCTGGACGTGCCCCGGGTCGGCAAGGAATACTGTTGTCTATGGCAATTAAATCACTGTCCACGGCAACTAGTTCGGCCGGGGCCGAGGAGCTGGTGACGGCGGTCCGGGAGTTCAACAGGTTCTATACGAACGTCCTCGGCCTGCTGCAGGAGGGCCTGCTGGAGACGCCGTACTCGCTCACCGAGGCCCGGGTCATCTTCGAGCTCGCCGGGCACGATCACTCGGACGCTACCGAGTTGCGCCGCGTGCTCGACATCGACACGGGCTACCTGAGCCGCATCCTGGCCAGGCTTGAGGCCGGCAAGCTCATCTCCAGGCAGCGATCGCCGGACGACGGACGGCGCCTGGAGATCGGGCTGACAGAGCAGGGCAAGGCCGCGTTCCAGATGCTGGACAAGCGGTCATCCAGCCAGGTCAGCGACCTGCTCGGCAGGCTCTCCAGCGCCGACCAGCGCCGGCTGACCAGCGCCATGGCCAATGTCCGGGAGATCATCGGAGGGCAGCCGCGGCCGGCCGGCTACGTGCTGAGGGCCCCGCTGCCCGGCGACCTCGGCTGGGTGATCAGCCAGCACGGCGCCGTCTACGCCGATGAGTACCGCTGGGACGCCTCCTTCGAGGCGCTGGTCGCCAGGATCGTCGCCGACTACGCGGAGCGTCACGACCCTCAGCGGGAAGCGGCCTGGATTGCCGAGGTAACCGGCGAGCCAGCCGGATGCGTATTCTGCGTGCGCAAGAGCGCCACCGCCGCGCAGCTCAGGCTGCTGCTGGTCAATCCGGCCGCCCGCGGGATGGGCATCGGCGGGCGCCTCGTCGCCGAGTGCACATCCTTCGCCCGCCGGGCCGGGTACGCCGAGCTTGTCCTGTGGACCAATGACATCCTGACAGCGGCCCGGCACGTCTATGAGCGGGCGGGTTTCCTGCTCGTAGCGGAGAACCCCCATCACAGCTTCGGGCACGACCTGGTCGGCCAGACCTGGCGGCTATCGCTCACCTGAACCGGGCAGCCGGGGCCGGTGCGGGCGCAGGCTGGCCGGTTAGCGACCAGCACGATCCGGATCCTGACCAGGCCGCGCGCCCGATGCCGGGCGTGCGCGGGCGGCCGGGCTCGAGGTGGCGAATGCAGGCGTCCGCGGCATCCGCCCGGCCTGGCCAGCAGCAACAGTTTCACCGCCTGGCTGCGCGTCAGCTCAGCCCCGTGACAGGTGGACGGGGCGTCCGGGAGCCGCGCTCGCTAGCCGATTCCGGCGGTCCGCCGGGCGCTGCCCAGGACCCTGGCCAGCGCCCGTTCCACATCCTCGGCCAGGCCCGGAGCCCGGTCAGCGGGCCCGGCCCCCGGATCACCGGCCGGCCCGCCAGCCTGCCCGGCACCAGCACTGCCGCCATCAGCTCTGCCGCCACCGGGCCCACCGCCGCCGGGCCCGATGGCGTCCGCCGGACCGGGCGCCGGCTTCCGGACATGGCCGCAGTCCCTGCACTCGATCTCGCCAAGCCGTCGCACCAGGTGCACGCCGTCGCAGACCGCGCACCGGTCGAGATCGGCCGCCCAGTCGAACGACCCCTGGCAGCCCGGGCAGACGAGCACCTGGTGATCGGCCCGGACTCCGCGTTTCCACGGGCTATGCCCGCGGTCGGGGTCGACCTGCCGCGTGCCGCAGCGATAGCAGGGCATCCAGCTTGTCCGATCTCTCGCCGGTCCCGCAGCACGCTAGCGCGCTACAGGCTGGCCAGCGCCTTCTGATAGTCGGCGATGTCACGTGCCTGCGGAACGGGGTTCACTACCTTCCACCGAACCACGCCATCCTTGTCGATGATGAAAGTGCCGCGTATGGCGATGCCCATATTCTCGTCGAATACACCGTAGGAGCTGGCCACCCCGCCGTGCGGCCAGAAGTCGGACAGCAGCGAGAATCCGAATTGCTCGGCGTCAGACCAGGCGCGCAGCGCGTACCCGGAATCCACCGAGACCGTCAGCAGCTCGACGTCGTCGCGCGCCGCCTCGGGGAATTCGTCGCGCATGGCGGCCAGTTCACCGGAGCAGACGCCGCTGAAGGCGAGCGGGTAGAACACGAGCACGACGTTCTTCTTGCCACGGAAGCCCGACAGCCGCACCGGCGTGCCGTGCTGGTCCCTCAGCTCGAAGTCAGGGGCCTGCTGGCCGACCTCCACCGCCATATCAATTCCTTTCCGCAGGGGGATCCCGTCCGGGACGGATTCAGTGTGCCACCTGACGGCGACGTGGCGCCCACAGCTGCCGGGGCGCCGCAGGCAACAACACGGCAACGCCGCGCAGCGGGCGGCGGCACGGCATGAACATGAACTGGCACGGCATGAACTGGCATGGCGGGAACCGGCACGGCGAAGCAGGGCTGGCTGGCGAACGTCCGTCAGCGGCGCGCCTTGGGCGCGACCAGGCGGGTACCTGACCAGTCGCGCGCCGCGCTGACGCTCGAAGTCTGCGACAGCCCCGCGGTCGGCGCGGCCTCCCCGATCTCGCTCGGCTCCACGTGGCCTTCCCTGCCCGCCTTGGGCGTGAGCAGCCAGATGTAGCCGCCGTCGGCAAGCGGCGTCAGCGCATCCACCAGGGCATCGACAAGATCGCCGTCGCCGTCCCGCCACCACAGCAGGACGACGTCCACGACATCGTCATAGTCCTCGTCGACGAGCTCGACGTCCTTTCCGCCGGCGATGGCATCGCGCAACTCCTCGTCGCAGTCGTCGTCGTAGCCAATCTCCTGCACCACCTGGCCCGGCTTGATTCCGAGCCGTCCGGCCAGGTCGCGCTGATCCTGCGCCTGGCCTGCGGTCGCGCTCACTGACGCCCTCCCTGGATCCTTTCCCGCGGCCCGCCTGCGGCTGGCCCGCGCCCCGGCACGCGGCCGGGAGACCTGGCCTGCCGCGGCGTTTGCGGCATCGGCACTTCTTGATGGGACAGTCCACACTGGGTAAGCGCGGTGCGCAAGTCACAATTAGCGCAGAGTTCGAAAACGACGGTCATGATTTGATGTTCTCCCCGCCCTGCGGAGCCGCCAGCCGCGTCCGTCACTCCCGGACCGGCACCGCGCGACCGTCCGGATGATCCAGCGTGATTGCCCGAATCATCCAGTTTAGTGCCCATGTCCCGTCATCTGTCACATCCGGCGCTGATGCCGTCACGGCTACCTTGTTACTGACCGGTAGAGATGCGCCGGCCGCCGTCGCGTACGAGGATTGTCCTGGACAACTACGAACGCAGACCGGCGGTGAGCAGTCACCGCCGCACGACGAGTTCGGCGGCCGGGGCGGTCCGGCCACCGTGGAAGGCGAGGACACACCGTGGCCCCCGGAAGCAAGCGCTTCTCGATTATCAGCGACGGCCTGCCCACCCAGCTGCCGGATATCGACCCAGACGAGACCAGGGAGTGGATCGAGTCCTTCGACACGGTTGTCAGGACCCGCGGCCGGACCCGCGGCCGGTACGTCATGCTCCGCCTGCTCGAGCGCGCCAGGGAGCTGCAGGTCGGCGTCCCTGGCCTGCGCAGCACCGACTACATCAACACGATCCCGCCGGAGCGCGAGCCCTGGTTCCCAGGCGACGAGTACGTCGAGCGGCGGATCCGCGCCTACATCCGGTGGAACGCCGCGGTCATGGTCTCCCGCGCCAACCGTCCTGGCATGGGCGTCGGCGGCCACATCGCCACCTACGCCTCGGCAGCCAGCCTTTACGAGGTCGGGTTCAACCACTTCTTCCGCGGCAAGGAGCATGGCGAGTCGGGCGATCAGGTGTTCTTCCAGGGCCACGCGGCGCCGGGCATCTACGCGCGCGCGTTCCTGGAGGGCAGGCTCACCGAGCATCAGCTGAACGGCTTCCGCCAGGAGCTGTCGCACAAAGGCGGCGGCCTCCCGTCGTACCCGCACCCGCGGCTGATGCCGGACTTCTGGGAGTTCCCGACGGTGTCGATGGGCCTCGGCGCGATCAATGCCGTGTACCAGGCCAGGTTCAACCGGTACCTGCTGGCCAGGGAGATCAAGGACACCAGCCGGTCGCATGTCTGGGCCTTCCTCGGCGACGGCGAGACCGACGAGCCCGAGGTGCTCGGCTCGATCGGCCTGGCGGCCCGCGAGGAACTGGACAACCTGACCTTCGTCATCAACTGCAACCTGCAGCGGCTGGACGGCCCGGTCCGCGGTAACGGGAAGATCATCCAGGAGCTTGAGGCGTCCTTCCGCGGGGCAGGCTGGAACGTCATCAAGGTCATCTGGGGCCGGGAATGGGATCCCCTCCTCGCGCAGGACGTCGACGGCGTGCTGGTCAACAAGATGAACACCACGCCGGACGGCCAGTTCCAGACCTACGGCGTCGAGTCGGGCGAATACATCAGGGAGAACTTCTTCGGCAGCGACCCGCGGCTGCGCGCGATGGTCGGTCACCTGTCCGACACCGACCTGCGGAACCTGTCCCGCGGCGGCCATGACTACCGCAAGGTCTACGCCGCGTTCAAGGCGGCGACCGAGCACGTCGGACAGCCGACGGTGATCCTGGCGCACACGATCAAGGGCTGGACGCTCGGCCCTGACTTCGAGGCGCGCAACGCCACCCACCAGATGAAGAAGCTCACCGTGGCCGAGCTGAAGGAGTTCCGCGACCGGCTGTACCTGGACATCCCGGACTCCGCGCTGGAGGCCGACCTGCCGCCGTACTACCACCCGGGCGAGAGCTCCGACGAGATCCAGTACATGAAGGAGCGCCGGGCCGCCCTCGGCGGCTACCTGCCGCGCCGGGTCGTCCGGGCCCGGCCGCTGCCGCTGCCGCCCGACTCGGCCTACGACGAGCTGCGGAAGGGATCGAGCAGGCAGGCGGTCGCCACCACGATGGCATTCGTCCGGCTGCTCAAGGACCTGATGCGGAACCCCGATATCGGTGACCGCTTCGTCCCGGTGATCCCGGACGAGGCGCGCACATTCGGGATGGACTCGCTGTTCCCGACGGCGAAGATCTACTCACCGCACGGCCAGGGCTACGAGGCGGTCGACCGCAACCTGCTGCTGTCCTACAAGGAATCCGAGAAGGGCCAGATCCTGCACGAGGGCATCAGCGAGGCCGGGGCGATGGGCTCGATGGCCGCCGCGGCCACCGCGTACGCCACGCACGGCACGCACATGATCCCCGTCTACATCTTCTACTCGATGTTCGGCTTCCAGCGGACCGGCGACCAGATGTGGGCGCTCGGCGACCAGCTGGGCCGGGGCTTCCTGCTCGGCGCGACCGCCGGCCGGACCACGCTGACCGGCGAGGGGCTGCAGCACAACGACGGCCACTCGGTGCTGCTGTCGTCGGTCAGCCATGCCTGCGTCGCCTACGACGCGGCCTGGGCATACGAGCTCGCCTACATCGTGCGGGACGCGCTGCGCCGGATGTACGGCTCCTCCCCCGAGCACCCGGACGGCGAGAACATCTTCTACTACCTGACGATCTACAACGAGCCCTACGTACAGCCGCCGGAGCCCGCGGACTTCCCCGGCGGCCAGGGCGCCCTGGCGGACGGCATCCTGCGCGGCCTGTACCGCTACGCGGGCGCACCCGACGTGCCCGCGGCGGGCACCGGCCCGGCCGACCGGCCGCACGCCAAGATCCTCGCTTCGGGCGTGGCCCTGCGGTGGGCGCTGGAGGCGCAGCGGCTGCTGGCCGAGGACTGGGGCGTCGCCGCCGAGGCCTGGTCGGCGACCTCCTGGACCGAGCTGCGCCGCGAGGCGCTCCGCTGCGACGAGTGGAACCTGCTGCATCCCGACGCCGAGCACCGGGTGCCCTACGTGACTCAGCTGCTGGAGGGCCGTCCGGGGCCGGTCATCGCGGTGAGCGACTGGATCCGCGCGGTGCCCGACCAGATCGCCCGCTGGGTCCCCGGCCAGTACACCTCGCTCGGCACGGACGGCTGGGGATTCTCCGACACCAGGCCGGCCGCCCGCAGGTTCTTCCACGTCGACGCCGAGTCGATCACCCTCGCGGTGCTCAGCCAGCTCGCCCGCCAGGGCGAGGTCAAGCCCGAGGTGCTCGGCCAGGCCATCATCAAGTACCGCCTCGACCTCGACGTCAGCGACGCTCTCTAAGGCAGGCGGGGCGAGTCAGTGGCTAAGTGGCGGACCGGCGGACCGATGATGCGCGCCGGGCCCGGCGGGGTGGCGTCGGATGCACCGGCTTGACTGCCCGGATAATCGCCGAGCGCATCCCGTCGGCAACATCGCGCGAGGCCCCGATCGTGATGCCGCCGAATCCGGCCGCAGCCAGCCCGGCACGGTACTCCGCGAGGGACAGCGCCCCGGCGATGCACCCGACGTACTCGCCGCGGGCCGCCCGGTCAGCCGGGCTCAGGTCGTCATCCGCGACCACGTCCGCGATGCCGAGCCGCCCGCCGGGCCGCAGGACGCGGAAGGCCTCCGCGAAGACGGCGGCCTTGTCCGCGGACAGATTGATCACGCAGTTCGAGATCACCGCGTCGACGCTGGCCGGCGGCAGCGGGATCGCCTCGATGTGCCCGGCCAGGAACTCCACGTTGCCCGCGCCCGCCCGTGCGGCGTTGGCCCTGGCCAGGTCCAGCATCTCGGCGGTCATGTCCAGCCCGTAGGCCTTGCCGGACGGCCCCACCCGGCGGGCCGACAGCAGGACGTCAATCCCGCCGCCAGAACCGAGGTCGAGCACCGTCTCGCCGTCACGCAGCTCAGCCACGGCTACCGGGTTGCCGCACCCCAGGCTCGCCGCGACGGCCTCGGCTGGCAGCTCGCCCCGGTCGCCAGCCGGGTAGAGACCGCTCCCGAATTTCCCGGCCGCACCGTCGTCTTCGCAGCCGCAGCCGCTACCGCAGCACGGCTCGCCCGGCCCCGACAGCGCGGCCTCCGCCGCTTTCGCATAGCGGGCCCGTACCTGCGCTCGCAACTCCTCGTGCTCGGCCGCATTGCTCATCGTGCCTGCCTCCCGGCGTGCCTGGTTTCCGCTGCGCCTTACGCCACCTTGCAGCTTGTATCGATTAATGTCAATATAAGCCTATGTCAATACAGGACACCAGGGGGACGGCGTGCTGCGCGCCAGCGGCGGACCAGCCCGCGGCAGGCGGCTGCGGCGCACCGCTGGGCGGCGGCCCGCTATGGGGGGCGCCCATCACCGAGGCGGCGGCCGCCGGCCTTGCCCGGGTGTTCAAGGCCCTCGCTGATCCCGCCCGGCTGCGGCTGCTCTCGCTGATCGGGGCGCGGGCCGGCGGTGAGGTATGCGTCTGCGACCTCACCGCGGCGTTCGACCTGACCCAGCCCACCATCAGCCACCACCTGAAGACCTTGCGCGAAGCTGGCCTGATCGACTGCCAGCGGCGCGGCACCTGGGTCTACTACTGGCTCGTCCCCTCGGCGGTTGAGCGCGTATCCGGCCTGCTATCGGCGCCGAGATACCCGGCAACTCTGGCGTACCCGGCACCGCGACCGTCGTGACCGCCGCCACCGGCCCCGCCGCCGTCGCCCGCGCCCCGGAGGTGCTCTTCGTCTGCGTCCACAACGCCGGCCGATCCCAGATGGCCGCCGCCCTGCTGAGCCGTTACGCAGCCGGCCGGGTCAGTGTCCGGTCGGCAGGCTCAGCTCCGGCTGCGCAGATCAATCCGGCCGTCATCGAGGCGATGGCCGAGGTCGGGCTCGACCTGACCGCGGCGTACCCGAAGCCGCTGACGGCGGACTCGGTCCTGGCCGCGGACGTCGTGATCACCATGGGCTGCGGAGACGCCTGCCCTGTCTATCCGGGTAAGCGCTACCTGGACTGGGATCTGCCCGATCCGGCCGGCCAGCCGGTCGAACAGGTACGGCTCATCCGCGCCCAGATCGATGCCCGGGTCAGGAAGCTGCTTGCCGATTTGGGCCTGGAGCAGCCGCCCAGCGGGGACGTCACCGGCTAAGGCGGCAGCCCTGCCACCACCGGGGTGCCCTGCACCGGGCCCGCTCAGCCAGCGCAGACGGGCCGCCAGAGTCCGCTGCCGCGACCGAAAAGGATTTCACCCGGCCACCGCTGACCGAAATACTGGCGGCATGGACCGGCCTACCAGCAGCGACGAGATTCGCCAGACCTTCCTGGAGTTCTTCACCGGGCGGCAGCACCTGCAGATCGGCGCCGCCTCCGTCATCCCGGTGAACGACCCGACGCTGCTGTTCATCAACGCTGGCATGGCCCCGCTCAAGGCCTACTTCCTCGGAGAGGCGCTTCCTCCGGCCGCTGACCTGTGCAACATCCAGCCGTGCGTGCGCACTGTCGACATCGGCGCTGTCGGCGACCGCCACCACCTGACGTTCTTCGAGATGCTAGGCAGCTGGTCGATCGGCCACTACTTCAAGGATCGCGCCGTCGAGCTCGCCTTCGAGCTGCTGGCCGGCGGCTTCGGGTTCAGCGCTGACGAGCTCTACGTGACCGTCTATGAGGGCAGCAAGGAACTCGGCCTGCCCCCGGATGACATCAGTGCCGCAGCCTGGCAGCGGGCCGGGATGGCCAGCGACCACATCGTCTACTTGGGCGACGAGGACAACTTCTGGTCCGCGGGCGACACCGGGCCGTGCGGCCCGTGCACCGAGGTGTTTTACGACACCGGAGCGGAGCATGGCCCGCGGTACCGGCCAGGCGGCGATTTCGACAGCAAAGGCCGGTACATCGAGATCTGGAACGCCGGCGTCTTCATGGAGTTCAACAGGCTCCCCGGCGGCTCGCTTGAGCCGCTGCGATTCACCAGCGTGGATACGGGTTCCGGGCTAGAACGCATGTCTATGGTGCTGCAGGGCTGTGACTCGGTGTACGAGACCGACCTGTTCGCCCCGATCGTGGCGGCGGTCGAGTCCGCCCTCGCCGATGCCGGCGCCAGCGCCAGCCCGCGCGACATCAGGCTCATGGCCGACCACGTCAGGGCCGTTGCCTTCATCCTCGGCGAGGGCGTAACCCCGTCGAACGAGGGCCGGGGCTATATCCCCCGGCGGCTGCTCCGCACCGCCATTGCCACCGCGACCCAGGCGGGCGCAGGCTCCTTCGATCTCGGCGAGGTGGCCAGCGCCGCCATCGACCAGATGCAGCGCAGCTACCCTCAGCTAGCCGAGAACCGAGACCGCGTGCTCGCGCTGCTCGCCGACGAGCAGCGCGACTTCGGGCGGGTGGTGCGCCGCGGCCTCGACCAGCTCTCGGACCTGGCCGCTACCCCTGGCTTCGAGATCAGCGGCGAGGACGTCTTCGCGCTGTTTGCCACCCACGGGATGCCGGTGGACCTGATCCGTGACTTCGCCGCGAGCCGCGGCGGCTCACTCGACGAGCGCCGGTTCGCCGAGCTATTCGCCGAGCACCGCGAGCTATCCCGGCCGGCGGCGGCCAAGTCAGGCGCCGGGCCGGGGCAGGGAATGCCGGGCGCCGTTGACCCGGAGCTCATCGCGGCATCGGGCGCCGGGCCGACCCGGTTCGTCGGCCACCAGGAGCTCACCGCGGAGGCCAGGGTCCTCGCGCTGGCCGGGCCGCACGGGCTCGCCAGCCGGCTGACCGCGGGCGAGCGCGGCCTGGCCGTGTTCGACCAGACCCCCTGCTACGCAGAAGGCGGCGGACAGGTCGGCGATACCGGCCAGGTCACGGCGCCGGGACTGGCGGCGACCGTGCTGGACACGCAGAACGCCGACGGCCGCCATCTGCACACCGTCCAGGTCACCAGCGGCGAGCTCCGCCAGGGTGACACCATCCAGCTAGCCGTCGATGCCAGCAGGCGGGCAGCGATCATGCGGAACCACTCGGCCACCCACCTGCTGCACGCGGCCCTGCGGCGGATTCTCGGCGATCATGTCCGGCAGGCCGGGTCGCTGGTCGCTCCCGACCGGCTGCGCTTCGACTTCCAGCACCCGCTGGCTCTGTCGGCCAGCCAGGCCGACGACGTCGAGCGGCTGGTCAACGCCGAGGTGCTGGCGAACATCCCGCGCCGTACCGAGGTGAAGCAGTTCCGGGATGCCATCGGCGGCGGGGCCATCGCGTTCTTCGGCGACACATACGGCGACAACGTCCGGGTCGTCTCCTTCGGCGACTTCTCTGCCGAGCTGTGCGGCGGCACGCACGTGCCCGGCACGGCGGAGATCGGCCTGTTCAGGATCGTCAGCGAGAGCAGCATCGGCTCGGGCGTCCGCCGGATCGAGGCGGTCACCGGCGAGACCGCCGTGGCGCTCACGCTGGAGCGCGACAAGCTGCTCAGAGGGCTCGCAGCCCGGCTGCGGGTTCCCGTTGATCAGCTACCGGAGCGTGTCGAGGCGCTGGCCGCCGGGAGCAAGCACGTGGCCAGCAGGCCCGGGAGCGCCAGGACCGACGCCGCGGCCCTGGCTGGCGCCGTCCGCGCGACGCCGTCGGGCCAGCGCTACGTGGTCGCCGAGGATGCCGATATCGAGCCTGCCGGCCTGGCCGCCGAGGCGCGGCGGCTCAGCGCCGAGCTGGACGCGGTAGCCGTGCTCCTGCTGCCCGACGCGCAGGCGGGCTTGTTGCGCGTCGGCGTCAGCGTCCCCGCAGCCGCCGTGCGGCTCGACGCCAGGGTGGTGCTGCGGCAGGTGCTGGCGGTGACCGGCGGCCGCGGCGGCGGCAGCCGGGCGTTCGCCCAGGGCGGCGGCGCGAAACTCGCCGACCTGCCCTCCGTCATCGCCCGGATCCATGCGGCGCTGGGTCTGGGCGACGACCAGGACCGCGCCGGCTGAGCCGCTGCCGCGCCCCGGCCGGCGCGCCCGGTAAGGCCGCCCGCGCGCCGGCGTGACAGGCTGGCATCGTGACGGGCGCAAAGGAACCGGCAGCCGCGGACGGCGTTGAGGCATCCGGATCGCGTGCCGGGAGGCACGTCAGCCAGCAGACGATACGCAGCCTCGAAGCGTCCATGAGCGCGCTGGGCACGGCCGCGATGGCGTCGATGGACCGGCGCCTGCCGTGGTTCCGCCGGATGTCGGCCGAACACCGGTCCTGGCTCGGCCTGGTGGCCCAGGCGGGCGTTGCGGCGTTCGTTGACTGGATCAAGCACCCGGAGCGCGGCAGGCCCGCGGTGGCCGGCGAGGTGTTCGGCACAGCGCCACGCGAACTGGCCAGGGCCGTCAGCCTGCAGCAGGCCGTGGAGATGGTGCGCGTCATCATCGACGTGGTCGAGTCGCAGGTAGACGAGCTCGCAGCGCCCGGCGGCGAGGCGGAGCTGCGCGAGGCCGTGCTGCGCTACACCAGGGAAATCGCCTTCGCCGCGGCCCAGATCTACGCGCGCACGGCGGAGGCACGGGGCGCCTGGGACGCCCGGCTGGAGGCACTGGTCGTGGACTCGCTGGTCCGCGGCGAGGTGGATGAGGGCCTGCAGTCCTGGGCGTCCGCGCTGAACTGGTCATCGGTCCCGGTCTCTGTCATCGCCGGCAACGCGGACGGCAGCGAGCCGGAGGGCCTGATCGACGAGCTGCGCATCATCGCCCGTCGATCCAGGCTCGACCTGCTGGCCGGCGTGCACGGCCACCGGCTTGTCGTGGTGCTCGGCGGCACCGCCGACCCGCTGAAGGCCGCTAGCCATCTGGTCGGCAGGTTCGGGCCGGGCCCTGTCGTGGTCGGCCCGCCCGTGGCTGACCTGCAGTCGGCGGTCGTGTCCGCCGGGGCGGCGCTGGCAGGCCTGCGGGCAGCGACGGCCTGGCCCGAAGCGCCGCGGCCGGTGGAGGCAGCCGACCTGCTGCCCGAGCGCGCCCTGGACGGAGACGAGTCGGCACGCAGCGAACTTATCGAGGACGTCTACCTGCCGCTGCTGGGCGGCGGCCCGGCTCTGCTCGACACAGTCACGACCTACCTGGAGCAGGGCAGCTCGCTGGAGGCGACGGCCAGGCTGCTGTTCGTGCACCCGAATACCGTCCGCTACCGCCTCCGCCGGGCGAGCGAGCTCACCGGACTGACCCCCAGCGATGGACGGGACGCTTTCGCGATCTGGCTCGCCGTGGTACTCGGCCGCCTCGCGCACAAGGGCACGTAGTTGTAGAGTATCTACAGCCTACGGTGGGAAAAGTTCGTACCCTTCGGCATTCGTATGGCGGACTTCTACAGTGCAGGCTTAAGGGATGCTGTTGATAGCCGCGCCCGGCCAGGGCGCGCAGGCCCCTGGCTTCCTCTCCGCGTGGCTGGAACTGCCCGGATTTGCCGACCGCCTCGCCGCCTGGTCGGACCTCGCGGGCTGCGATCTTATCCGGTGCGGGACCATAGCTAGCGCCGAGGAGATCAGGGATACGGCCATCGCCCAGCCGCTGCTCGTGGCGGCGGCCCTCGCCACGGCCGGCGAGCTGTTCGGCGGAATCGGGCAGGCAGGCAGGCTGGCCGGCGCCGCGGCCGGCCACAGCGTAGGTGAGCTGGCCGCTGGAGCCATCGCCGGGGTCATCGGCCCCGAGGACGCGCTGCGGCTCGTCCGGGTGCGCGGCCAGGCCATGGGCCGTGCGGCGGCAGCCGAGGCCACCGGGATGACCGCGGTGCTCGGGGGCGACGAGGCAGCCGTCCTCGCCGCCATCGACAAGCACGGCCTCACTCCGGCTAACGTCAACGGCGCCGGCCAGATAGTCGCCGCCGGGACGCTCAGCGAGCTGGCCGAATTCGCCGCCGACCCGCCCGCCCGGGCAAGGCTCATCCCGCTGTCGGTGGCAGGCGCCTTCCACACCCGGCACATGGCGCCCGCCGTGGACGAGCTGCGGGCGGCCGCGTCGGCCATGACGGTCAGCGACCCGTACCTGGCCCTGCTTTCCGACCGCGACGGCACCGTCGTGCGCAGCGGCAAGGACTGGATCGAGCGGATCGTCACTCAGGTCAGCGCCCCGGTCCGCTGGGACAAGTGCATGCAGTCGATGACCGGCCTCGGGGTCAGCGCGATCATCGAGCTGCCGCCGGCCGGCACGCTGACCGGCCTGGCCAGGCGCGCCCTTCCCGGCGTGCAGCTCGCCGCCCTCAAGACGCCGGACAGCCTGCGGGCCGCCCGCAGCCTGATCGCCGAGCACGGCCAGGCCGACGCTGACAGTGACGCACCTGAGTGGCGGCTGCTCGTCGCCCCGCTGGCGGGCGTCTTCCGGGCCGTTTCGGCCGGCGGACCTGGCGTCGTGGTGACCAGCGGCGCTGAGCTCGGGCACGTCGACATGCGCGGCGGCAGCCACCTGGTCACGCCCCCGTTCCCGGCAACGATCATCGAATGGCTGGTCGAGGATGGCGACCCGGTCAGCGCCGGCCAGCCGCTGGTTCGGCTGCAACCCGAGGGCAGCGAGTGAACGACGACTCTCCAGCGGCGCAGGCCGCCGGACTTGCACCGAAAGGCAGGACCCGGATGCGACTTACCGAGGGCTCAGCAGGCGCGCGGATCCTGGCATTCGGCGGCTACCAGCCGGCCAGGGTTGTCACCAACGATGAGCTCGCGGGCACGATGGACACCAACGACGAGTGGATCCGCAGCCGCGTAGGTATCGCCAGCCGGCGGATCGCCGGCCCGGACGAGACCGTCGCCGACATGGCGGCGGCAGCGGGCGGCAAGGCGCTAGCGGCCAGCGGCCTGTCCCCGGCCGACATCGACCTGGTGATCGTCGCGACCTGCACGCCGGAGGTGCAGATCCCCAACACCGCAGCCACGGTGGCCCGCAGGCTGGGCATCGGCGCACCCGGTGCCTATGACATGAACGCCGCCTGCGCCGGCTTCTGCTACGCGCTCGCCAGCGCCAGCGACGCCGTGCGCACCGGCACGGCCAGGCACGTGCTGGTCATCGGCGCGGAGAAGCTGTCCCAGTGGGTGGACTGGACCGACCGCTCCACCGCCATCATCTTCGCCGACGGCGCAGGCGCAGCGATCGTCGGCCCGGTCGCCGATCCGGCCGACGGGCCGGGCATCGGGCCGGTCGTCTGGGGAAGTGCCGGGGACATGGCCGACAAGATCTACATCAAGGACCGGAACTCCTTCATCGTCCAGGAAGGGCAGGCCGTGTTCCGGTGGGCGACCACCGCGCTGCACCCGGTTGCCATCGAGGCCTGCCAGAAAGCCGGAATCGAGCCGGGTGAGCTGGCGGCGTTCGTCCCGCATCAGGCCAACCTGCGGATCATCGAGGCCATCGCCCGCAAGATCGGCGCCCCGCAGGCGAGGGTGGCCGATGACATCGTGACGGCGGGCAACACGTCCTCCGCCTCGATCCCGCTAGCGCTGTCCCGGATGCTCGAGCGCGGCGAGATTAGCTCGGGGGCGCCAGCCTTGCTGATCGGCTTCGGCGCGGGCATCTGCTATGCGGCCCAGGTGATCATCCTGCCCTGACCGCGATCCCGGCACCCTCGACCGGGCCACTACCCTGACGTGCACCAGGCTGCAGCCCCGAAGCTAGCCGCTACCGAGAAGAAACGAAGCAAAGGAGACAACGGGCACATGTCCATGACGGAGCAGGAAATCCTGGCGGGCCTCGGCGAGATCATCGACGAGGTTGCCGGCGTCCCCGCCGACCAGGTCACCCCAGAGAAGACGTTCGTCGACGATCTTGACATTGACTCACTGTCGATGGTCGAGATCGCCGTAGCGGCCCAGGACAAGTTCGGCGTCGAGATTCCCGACGACCAGCTGAAGGACCTCAAGACCGTCCAGGACGTCATCGACTACGTCCGGCGCGCTGGCGTATCGGCCTGACCGGGACAGCACTACCGCGGCGCGGCGCCGCCCGGATAGGCCGGCCCGGCGCCGCGTTACCCGACCTGAGGAGTGATGCCGCAGTGAGCACAGACCGGACAGACGTCGTCGTCACCGGGCTTGGTGCGATCACGCCGCTGGGCACCGACGTCGCCTCGACCTGGGCAGGCCTGCTTGCCGGGCAGAGCGGCGTCCGCAGGCTAACCGAGGACTGGGCGCGCGAGCTGCCAGCACGGATCGCCGCCTGGGCGGCGGCCGACCCGGCGACGCTCATCGACCGCGTGCAGGCGCGTCGCCTGGACCGCTGCGAGCAGTTCGCGATCATCGCCGCGCGCGAGGCGTGGGCTGACGCGGGCGCCCAGGATGTCGATCCGGAACGGCTCGGCGTCGTGGTATCGAGCGGCATCGGCGGCGTGGCATCGACCCTGGCCGCCTACGACACGCTCAAGGAGAAAGGCTGGCAGCGGCTCTCCCCGTACACGGTGCCCATGCTGATGCCGAACGGCTCAGCAGGATGGATCAGCCTGGAGCTTGGCGCCCGCGCCGGGGCGCACACGACGGTCAGCGCGTGCGCATCCGGAGCCGAGGCGATCGGCTACGGCATGGACATGATCAGGTCCGGTCGCGCCGACGTCGTGCTGGCCGGCGGGACCGAGGCCGCGATCATGCAGCTCAACATCGCGGCATTCGCGGCGATGCGGGCGCTGTCCACCCGCAACGACGAGCCGGAGCGGGCGTCGCGCCCGTTCGACAAGGGCCGCGACGGCTTCGTGCTCGGCGAGGGCGCGGGGATGGTGGTGCTCGAGTCGGCGGAGCACGCGGCCCGCCGGGGCGCGGCGGTGTACGCCGTCGCGGCCGGGGCAGGCTACTCCGCCGACGCTCACCACATCGCGCAGCCTGACCCAGCCGGGACCGGCATCGTGAGCGCCATGGGCCGGGTGCTGGCCGACGCAAGGATCCGGCCGGATCAGGTAGTTCACGTCAACGCGCACGCCACGTCGACCCCGGCGGGCGACGTGGTGGAGGCGCAGGCCATTGCCACGGCCCTCGGCAGCGCTGCGGGCGGCGTGGTGGTCTCGGCCACGAAGTCGATGACCGGGCACCTGCTGGGCGGCGCGGGCGCGGTTGAGTCTGTCGCGGCGATCCTGGCCCTGCGCGACAAGGTAGCGCCGCCCACCATCAACCTGGAGGACCCCGATGATGACGCCGGCCTGCAGATATCGGCCGAGCCGCTTGAGCTGCGCGCCAGGGCCGCTGGCCCGATGGCCGTCCTGAACAACTCATTCGGCTTCGGCGGCCACAATGTCGCGCTCGCCTTTACCGCCGCCTGAGCCGAGCGTGCCCGCTGCACCGAAGGAGACTGACGTGACCGTTCTCGATACCCGGATTCCCGTCGCCCCGCTAGCGTCCGCGGCTGCGCGGGTGCCTGCCCCGACGGGCGCCGCCCGCGCGTCCGGCGGCCCGCGCGATCCTGGGGTCAGGCTGGAGGCATTGTTCGACGCTGATTCGCTGCTCCTGCTGACCGAGCCGGACACCAGCGGCGTCCTGGCCGGCGTCGGGACGATCGACGGCATGACCGCCGTGGCCTTCGCTAGTGATCCGCGGATCCAGGGCGGTGCCATGGGCGCCGCCGGCTGCGCGGCGATCGTCATCGCCTATGACCACGCCGTCGAGGTCGGCGTGCCGATCATCGGGCTCTGGCATTCGGGCGGCGCCCGGCTGCGCGAGGGCGTGGAGAGCCTGCATGCGGTGGGCACCGTCTTCGCCGCGATGACCCGCGCGTCCGGCGTGGTGCCGCAGATCTCCGTTGTACTCGGCGCGGCGGCCGGCGGCGCCGCTTACGGCCCGGCGCTCACCGACCTGGTGATTCTCTCGGACAAGGGCCGGATCTTCGTCACCGGGCCCGACGTGGTCCGGAGCGTTACCGGCGAGGACGTCGACATGGAGCGGCTCGGCGGCCCGGAGCCGCACAGCCGCCGCTCCGGGGTCGTGCACCTGGTTACCGCCACGGACGCGGAAGCGCTCAGCACCGCGCGGCGGCTCGCGCTGCTGCTCGGCCAGCAGGGCACGATGCCCGCCGGCGCCGGTCAGGCTGACGGCGAGATCGCCGACGCCGACCTCGCCGCGCTGCTACCTGAATCGCCACGGCGGGCATATGACGTGCACCCGCTGATCGACGGGCTGCTCGACGAGCCGGGCATCGAACTGCACCCCCGGTGGGCGCCGAACGTGGTCACCGCCCTCGGCCGGCTGGCCGGGCGGACGGTCGGCGTAGTCGCGAACAACCCGCTCCGGCTGGGCGGCTGCCTGGACGCGACATCGGCGGAAAAGGCCGCCCGATTCGTGCGCATGTGCGATGCGTTCGGCGTGCCGCTGGTCGTCGTGGTGGACGTGCCCGGGTACCTGCCTGGCGTCGGGCAGGAGTGGGATGGCGTCGTTCGCCGCGGGGCCAAGCTCCTGCATGCCTTCGCCGAGGCGTCCGTGCCGCGCGTCACGCTGGTCACCCGCAAGGCCTACGGCGGCGCGTACATCGCGATGAACTCCCGCTCGCTCGGCGCGACCAGGGTGTTCGCCTGGCCGGGCGCCGAGGTGGCCGTCATGGGCGCGGTCGCCGCGGTGCGCATCCTGCACCGGCGCACCCTAGCCGAGGTGCCCGCCGAGCGGCGGCATGAGGCCGAGGCGGAACTGGCGGCCGAGCACGAGCGCGAGGCCGGCGGTCTGCATCGAGCAATCGAGCTCGGTGTCGTGGACGAGATCATCGAACCCGCCAAGACGCGGCGGGCCCTGGCCCGCGCGATTGCCGCAGTGCCGCCGGACCGCGGCTTGCACGGCAACATCCCGCTCTGACTGCCATCGCCTGGTTTCGTCACTGGCCCGCCATTCCGGCCGCGACCCGTTCGTAGCTGCCCAGCACGAGGTCCCAGAAGCCGCCGACGTCGATCGAGGTCGCAACAAGGGCATTGCACTGCGCGGCCGGAGCCGCGAAGTCGGTCACGGTCATCCCGCTGGTCAGCCGCCCGGCGGTCTCCACCTGCACCAGCGCGGGCACGCAGCCGATCAGCTCAGGACAGGCCACCCGCGCCACGGCGCATACGTCATGAACGGCTGGGTCGCCCAGGTCGTCCGGCCAGTCAGGCTCGGCGGGCATGCCGGGTTCCTGCGCCGTCGCGGCTTGGGCCGCTGCGATGGTGCGGTAACCAGCCAGGCTGGGCAGCAGCAGGTCGTCCGCGAGCGGGCCGAGGCCGCGCATCCGCTCGCGCACCGCGGCGGTCACCCGCGCCTGCAGCGTCACATCGAGCCCGACCATGGTCACCGTCCAGCCGGCGCTGAACACGATGGCGGCGGCTTCGGGATCCGCCAGGACGTTGAATTCGGCGGCCGGCGTTGCGTTGCCGCGGCCAGCCGATCCGCCCATGATCACGAAATCCCTGACCAGCGAGGTGAGCGCCGGCTCGCGCCGGACCGCGAGGGCAACGTTGGTCAGCGGCCCGACTGCGATCAGCGTGATCTCCCCCGGCGCCGCGCTCGTCACGTCGATCAGGTAGTCCACCGCATGACCGGGCGACGGCCCCGACAGCGCCGCGGGCAGCACCGCTCCGGCCAGCCCGGAGTCGCCGTGTACGTCCCGCGCATCCAGCACCGGGCGCACCAGCGGCCGTGCGCTGCCGGGCACGACCGGCACATCACCCATCCGGACGAAGTCGCGCACGCGTAGCGCGTTGTCTGTCGTCTTGTCCAGGCTCACGTTCCCGGCCACGGTCGTGATCCCGCAGACCTCCAGGCCGGGATCGCCGTGCGCGAAGACAACCGCCAGGGCGTCGTCAATGCCCGGATCGCAGTCAATGATGATCTTCTGAGCCACTCGCGCTCTCCTCCGGCCGCCTCAGCCCATCGTCGCAGCCGACCGTCAGGAATGGCCATGATCAACGGGACGCATGTGACGGACGGGGTTTGCTGGACAGGCAGGACAAACGGGACCGGACGCGGTGGGGGCTAAATGGGTAGGCCAAGTGGACGTGATGGTCCCGACGGGAAGACGGAAGGAACG
>DATGVY010000172.1:0-5353 GCA_035299845.1 Streptosporangiaceae bacterium | reverse complement strand
CGCCCCGACCAGACAACGATCTATGACTCCGCCCGGAACCTACGCGGTTGCGGCAGAGCAGAGCCCAGGCAAACTCCGCTCGTCACTCGGCTACTCCTTGATCTGGAGGATGCCGAGGGCGTTCGTTCCTGGGTCGATGATCCAGGCGGCCCGGGCGAAGCCGATGTCGGCGATGCCGTCCTCGGTCTTTAGCCCCGGGGTGTCGTAGTCTTCGACCTTGACGCCGCGGGCGCGGAGTTCGGCCACCTCGGCACGGATGTCGCTGACCTGCCACGCTGCCTGGGTCTGCTGGTCGGCGGTCCCGACGGTGCTCTTGGTCACGTCCAGGCGGGTGCCGCTACCGCACCTGAACACGATGGCGTTCTCGTCCTCCCTTACGATCTGCAGCCCGAGCTTGTCGTGGTAGAACTTCCTGGCTGCGGCAAGGTCGGTGGCCAGCAGCACGGGGGCGATCGGATGCTCTCCAAGCATGGGATGTCACTCCTGTTGTCCGGGTGTGGCCTGCTCACGCGGGGCGGATGTTGGCGTTGTGGTGGAAGAGATTCTGGGGGTCGTACTTGCCCTTGATCGTGGCCAGCCGCTGGTACTTGGCGGGGCCGTAGGCAGCGCGCACACGATGGTCTTCGAACTCGGTCATCGCATTGACGTAGCTGCCGGCACCGAGGGAGTGCGGGCGCAGCGCCTCCCAGAAGGAACGGGCCCATTCGCGGTCGGCGGCCAGAAGCTGGGGGGTGGGGCAGACCGCGATGATGAACACGGCGAACCGCGGCGAGCGCCCGCCGCTGAAGGCCGTGTCGTCCTCGCCGACCTCCGAGTACGCCTCGTCCAGGCGGTAGAACAGCAGCGCCGACAGCGGCGAGTTTTTCCGCGGCAGGTGGTCGGCGACTACCTTGATCGCCTCGTCGGAGAGGTCCTCAAGGTATGTCCCCTTGTCGTAGGTGTGGAAGCCCCACGCGTTCGGCTCATCGAGTATCTGCTGCAAGGCCACGTAGGGCATGGGGGTGATGAACTCCCACAGCGGCGGCAGCGCCTGGCGGATGCGGGTCATGACCTTGTCATGCTCGGCGGCCGATCCGAAACCGGCGACGACCAGGGCGTAGCCGGGCTGGAAGCGGTGCTCCTCCGGCACGAACGGGGCCGGCGGAGCGTTCAGGCCGGCGACGATGATATTCAATTCCCGCGGCAGCGTCGCGATGATCTCGCGGGCCAGGCGGAGAAGGTTGGGTCCCCGCTCGAGTCCCCAGAAGAGGAGGCCGAGCTGCACGGTCGGCCCGACCTTGTGCAGGCGGAACTCGAATTCAGTGACCACGCCGAAGTTACCCCCGCCGCCGCGGATCGCCCAGAACAGGTCGGGGTTTTCGTCCGCCGCGGCCCGCCGGATCTGCCCGTCGGCGGTGACCACCTGGGCCGAGAGGAGGTTGTCGATGCTCAGCCCGGCCTGGCGGGTCAGCCAGCCCATGCCACCGCCCAGCGTGAGGCCGCCGACCCCGGTGTGGCTGACAACGCCGGCGGGCACGGCCAGGCCATGCGCCTGCGCCGCGGCGTCTAGGTCGGCCAGCAGCGCACCCCCGCCGGCCCGCGCCCGTTTCGCCTGCGGGTCGACGGTGACCTGGTTGAGCTGGCTGAGGTCGATCATCAGGCCGCGGTCGGCGACCGACGCGCCGGACATGCTGTGGGCGCCGCCGCGCACCGCGATCTCCAGGTCGTTTTCCGCGGCGAACGTGACCGCCGCCGCAACGTCGGCCGCCGACGCGCACCTGGCGATCATGGCCGGGTGCCGGTCGATGGCGGCGTTCCACACCTGGCGGGTCTGGTCGTAGTCCGGGTCCGCAGGCCCGATCACCGGCCCGCTCATTACCGCTCGCAAGGTGCCGATGGACCTTTGCATCGTCTGTGTCATGAGCCTTCCCCTGGTCTGTGTGCATCTGTCCCTGCCAGGGTGCTGGCTCGGCGCGCGCGGCACATGGGTGCTGTGCCCCCATCCTGATGCCGGCTGTCAGCGCTGCCGGGCCATCCGGCCGAGCGCCGCGCGGTCGGCGGTGCCCGTCTTGAGAAGCAGGCTGGCGACGTGCTTCTCCACGGTCCGCGGCGACAGGTACAGGCGGGCGGCGATGTCCTTGTTGGACAAATGCTCGCCGACCAGCTCGAGGACTTCGGCCTCCCGGGCCGTGACGCCGAGGCGAAGCAGGTCCCTGGCGAGCGCGGCGTCGTCGCGGCCGCGCCGCCGGGTGGCCGGCGCCCCGGCCCGGGCGAGCAGGCCGCGGCAGGCGCTGGCGATCCGGGGCAGCCGGCGGGTCACGAACACGGCTTCGGCATCGCGCAGCCATGTCACCGGATCCCCGAAGGGGTGTTCCAGCGCGGCCTCGGCGGCCAGCCGCAGGGCGATTGCCCGGAACAGCGGGTACCGGTTGGCGGCGCGTTCGGCGTTGCCGAACGCGGCTTCCGCGGCGGTGGCATCGCCGGCGATGGCCAGGGTAACGGCGTGGGCATAGCCGAGCCAGGTGGCTGGGAAGCGCGCGCCGGCGGTGGCCCGCGCCAGTTCGGCTTCAACCTCCGATACGGTCGCATCGCCCTGGACGGCCCGGACGAGCAGCGCGGTATGCCAGGGGTCGGCCGCGCGGATAGGAGTGCCAAGTTCGCGGGCGCGGGCGAACGCGGCCAGCGCCTCGGCGCGTTCCTCGAACAGCAGGGCCACCACGCCGCGCGCGCCACCGGTGGCGTAGGCGGCGATGTCGGCGTCGTCGGGTGCCAGCTCGACCGCCCGGCGAAGCCGTTGCTCCATTTCGGTGCGGCGTCCGGCGAGCCCGTGCGCGACAGCCTCGACTGCTGTCGCCGCCGCGACGGCCTGGGTCAATCCCAGCTGCATGGCCAGCTGCCGGGCCTGCCCGGCGGCCGCGAGCGCCTCCGGAGTGGCGTCGGTCATGACGTACAGCCCGGCGAGGTTGATCAAGGTGCTCGCCGCAGTGTCCAGGGCGCCAACCTGGACCGCCAGCTCGTGGGCCCGGCATAGCCGGTCGCCGCGCGCGTCGCGCATTGCCTCGACGGTGCCGAGTTCGTTCAGCGCGCGCAGCCGCCACAGAACCAGCCCGGCCCGCTCGGCGGCCTCCAGCTCCTGGCGAAGCACGCCGGCCGCCGCGGTCAGGTCCCGGGGACGCAGCGACATGGCCAGCAGCTCCAGCGCCTCACATCTCAGCTCCGGGTCGCCGGCTTCCTCCGCGGCTGTGACCGCCTGCTCGGCGAGCCGGCCGGACAAGGCGAGTCGTTCCGCGCTGCCACCGGCTATCATTGCCGCGGCGCGCACGACGCGCAGCTGGGCGATCCGGCGCGGGCTAAGGACGCCGAGCCCGCTGACGGCGTCGAGGTGCCGCTGGGCATCCGCCGGGACGCCAGCACCCACCGCCGTCCGGGCCAGCAGCAGGTGCACCGCCGCGGTGAGGTCCGGATCGTGCGCCAGGTCGTCCAGCGCCTGTGCCCCGACCACAGACAGATCATCGATACGTCCCGCCACAGTGAGCAGCTCGAGCAGCTCGAGCCGGAGAACGCCGGCGAGGTCAGCTGGCGCCACGGCCAGCGCTCGCCCCACCAGCGCTTCGGCGGCCGCGGTCGCACCGGCGGCCCGGGCCGCCCGGCCAGCCCGGCGCAGGGCCGCCACCGCCCGCCGAGGCTCCCCGCCCTGGATCCACAGTTCACCCAGCCGCTCGGAGATGACGCCCGGGCCTGAGGCTTCGAGCGTCTCAGCCGCACGGCGGCACAGCTCAGCCCGGCGGACATGGTCCAGCTGCGCCAGCACCAGCTCACGAACCAGAGCGTGCCGGAAGGCCAGGCGCCCATGCACCGGCGTGAGCAGTCCGCTTGCCCGCGCTGCGGTCATCGCGTCAGCCACGGCCGACGGCGCAAGCCTGCTGACCTGGCCGGGCAAGCCGGCGTCCACCTCGATGCCCAGGACGGCCGCTGCTTCCACCATGCCGCGTGCCCCAGCGTCCAGGCCGGCCAGCCGGCCAGAAATGATCTCGGCGTAGCGCATCGGCCCAGGGTGTCCCGCGACGCCGATCAGGTCCTCCACGAGGAGCGGCAGGCCTCCGGCGTTCCGGCGCAGGCCGGCCAGGATCGCCGCCGGAGCGGTGTCCACGCCGAGACACGCAGCGGCCATCGCGGCGACCTCGCTCTCGGCCAGCGGCGCGAGGTGCAGGCGCACGGCTCCCCGGGTCAGCGCCGAGCCAAGCCCCGACGTCCCCGGCTCGTCGGAGCGCGCGGTGAGCACCAGTGCCACCGGGAACGCGGTGACATGGTCGGCCAGGTACTCCAGCACGGCCAGCGTTTCGCGGTCCGCCCAGTGCATGTCCTCCAGCACGATGATGGCGCCGCGTTCGGGAGACAGCCATCGCACAATCCGCAGCATCGCCTCGGCGAGCACAACCGGCGGGGGCGGCACCGCCGGAAATGCCGGACCGCCCGCCCAGTGCGGCACCAAGGTTCCCAGCGCAGGAAGGTAAGGCGCCAAGGCCGGGTCATCTGGCGGGCGGCGGTCGCGCAACCCGTCTAGCAGCGCCTCGCCAAGCGGCCGCAGCGGCGAGACCCGATCTGTCGGCGTCGAACGGCCAGCCAGGACGACCTGCCCCCGCCCGCGTGCCCCCGTGGCCGCCTCGGTGACCAGCCTGGTCTTGCCAACACCCGCCTCGCCGGTGACGACGACGCAGGCGCCGCGACCGCCCACCGCCCGGCCGAAGATCTCCGCCAGCGCGGCCAGCTCCTCATCCCGGCCGGCAACGACGGGACATCGCATGCCCGGAATTGTCGCATGAACCCTGCTCAGAAGGCATAAGCGGCCCGTGGCCCCGACCGCAGCCAGCCATACCGCAATGCCCGCTGCCCGGTCGTCATCCAGGCGCTTCGGCGGCTGCACCCGTGATTCTCTCAGCTCCGACCAGGCCTGCCAGCCAAATCACCGCCAGCAGGCCGGGCCGGGTGGAGTAACGCGTGCTTCAGCCAATGAACGGCATCAACCACCGAGCCGGACCTCGCCGTGCCGTCAGCAAGAAGGCGCTCCATACCCGCGTGGCACTGCAGTCAGCCCGCCTGACGTGGCTGACCGCGGTGCCCAGATCCAGTCGTTCTGTGCCGCCCGGCCACAGGGAACCCGTCATCGACAGGTAGTACGGAATCGGCAGGGAGCTGCGCGAGCTTCCGGCTGTCACATTGGCTAGATTCTCACTCTCCGTAACAGTCGCTGTCCAGGCCTGAGGCTGACACATACAAATTGCTCAAGACGTCGGCGCAGCCGACCCCCACGTATCAAGTGGGGCAGGCCCGGGCCCATGTTGCCACCACCACGCTGATACATGGCGCACTGCCG
>DATGVY010000171.1:0-5826 GCA_035299845.1 Streptosporangiaceae bacterium | reverse complement strand
TCACCGAGACCCAGGGCCCTACCACCCCGCCAGGGCCGCTGCACTTCGGTTGTCATGGCCGCGGCCGCAGCGAGGCAGCCGCCGCGTCGTGCCCGGGTCCGGACGCCAGCCCAGCTGCCATGGTCAGCTGCCCCCGGCAGCCTTCTCTGCGGGATCCTCCCCGACCGGCCGCGGTGCCTTCTTCTCCGCTGCGGACGCTACCGGCACTCGCGGCAGCGGCCACGTCTCGCCCGCCCCGCGGGCCGCCGCTGGCGGAGCGGTGCGCTGCGGCTGACCAGGCAGCGGGCGCGGCCGCGATTCGCCGGGGAGGAGGCTGGCAGCCCGCGGCTTGACCTGGCCCTTGCGCGGCTTGACCGGCGCCAGCCGCGGCTCTGGCTTTGCCTTGGCCGACCGCACCCGGGCCCGGCCGCGCATCGGCGGCAGCACCACAGCGCCGAGCACCGCCGTCCGTATCCGGTCCAGCCGCCGGATGCTGTCGGTCGCCTCGCTCTGCCTGGTGCCGGAGATCTCCATCACAACGAGAGCCACGTCCGCGAATTCGGCCAGGCTGAAGGTATCGGCGCCGTCCCCGGTCGCCTGGGCCTCGATGACGACATACCGCGCATCCCGCTGTAGTTCGGCGATTATCCGCCTGGCCGGGTCGTGCTGCATGTGATTGAGCGCGGCCGCGGTGTCCACGCCCGGCGTGATGACCCTGAGCCCCGCGACCTCGGCCGGCCGCCTGGCGACCTCGCCGACCGTGGCCGAGCCGGCCAGCACCTCGGCGAGCCCGCGCCCGTCCCCGACGCCGAGTAGCTGGGGGGTGACCGCGTCGCGCAGATCGGCGCAGACCAGGATCACGTCGGCCCGGGTCCTGGCGAGGGTGGCCGCGAGGTTCGCCGCGACCACGCTGCCGCTCTCGCCCGCGGAGGTACCGGCCACCAGGATGACGTGGTTCCCGTCGCCGAGCCCGGCCGCGACCGTCTGCGCCAGGTCGGTGAAGGCCCGGCCGGTTCTCGACCGCGGGGACACGATAGACGCCTGCTGGCTGAGCCGCTTCAGCGGGAGGCTGAACAGGACCGGCAAGTCCAGGAAGCGCTCGACGTCCGCCGCGGCATGGATCCGGTCGTCGCCGCGGTCCACGGCGAACGCGAGCGCGAGGCCGATCAGCAGGCCCACCACCAGGCCGCTCGGCAGGTACAGCAGCGCCCTCGGGCTGGCCGGCGCGGTCGGCACCGGGGCGTAAGTGTAGATCGCGCCGGGGTACGTGTTGATCGATGCGCCCAGTGCGGCGACCCCGTTTCGCAGCTGCGCCACATCGCTGCTGAGGTTCGCCAGTTGGCCCTTCGTGACGGCTGCCGCCCCGGAATTCGGGCGCTCCGACCTCAGTCTGGTCCGCAGCCCGATGACCTTTGTCTGCTGCATCCTCAGCTTGAGGAGCAGCACGTAGCGCTCATTAGTGATCTTGTTCTGGGCGGCCTTCTGGCTGACGGTCAGGTATGCCTTGGCGAAAGCGTTGGCGCACACCGCGGAACCCTTTGCCGACCCGGCCTTGCAGCTGATGCTGAGTATCGCAGTGTTGGCCGGCACGGCCACGCTGACCTGCTTGGCAAGCTGGGTGGGGGTGCGGTTGCTGTTCAGGGACTTCGCGGCCTTCGCGGCAACCAGGCCTGACTGGGCATCCTGGGCCTCGGTGTCCATGTTGACATTGAGTCCGCTGGCGGTACGGTTGCCTGCGACGTTGTTGGCGTTGGCGGCGTTAGGCCTGACCTGCACGCTCGTGGTGGCGATGTAGGTCTTGGGCGCAACCGTGACATAGGCGGCCGCCGCCAGCGTGCCCAGGCACGCCAAGCCGAATACGATCCACCACCGGCGCCGGATCATGCCGACGTAGTCGGTCACCTCGAATGAGTCCGATCTTGACGAGCTGGCCATTCCGCGGTACTCCTCACGCTGCGCCTCAGCCCCCAGGTGCGCGGGGACGGCCAACGGCCGAGACTGGTTGGCGGATAGTTAACTTAGATAAGAGCATAGGTCGCCAGCAGGGAACGCAAACCCGTCCGACCCCCCGTAGAGCCTGATCAAGCTTAATACATCTCGGTATGTGCTTATCCGGCGGTTGCCAGCCTGGGCTGCGGCCGCCCCGCCATGTCGGCTATTGTAGATCTTTTCACGGAGAACCCGGCTGTTGGCCAGATCGCGCCGCCATCGCGAGCCACCTCGCGGCCTGGCAGCCGTGCGGAAGCAAGCACCTGTATCGTCGGCCGCTATTCCGCGCCTCTCCGTGGGGGGCAAGCGCATCACCAGCAAGGTCACGGGCGAACAGCGGGCAGCTCGGCACTGGGGAAGGAATCCGGCGAGATAGTGGAACGCGTACTGGTCACTGGCGGGGCGGGCTTCATCGGTTCGCACCTGGTCGACTTCCTGCTGGACTCCGGGGCGAGCGTGCTGGTGGTCGACGACTTCCGGCTCGGCAGGCCCGGCCACCTTGAGCGGGCCGCATCGACCGGCCGGCTGACGATCCTTGACGCCGACATCCGCGGCTCGGCCTACGTCCGGCCGGTGGCCGAGTTCGGCCCTGACGCCGTGTTCCATATGGCCGCGTTGCATTTCATCCCCTACTGCAACGCTCACCCGCAGGAGGCACTCGACGTCAACGTGCTCGGCTTGGACGCCGTGATCCGGGCGGTCCGCACGTCGCCGCTGACCACCTTCGTGTTCCCCTCCAGCGGCGCGATCTACGGATTCGGCGACGCGGGCTGGCCGGAGACGGCGCCGCCCAGGCCAGATGAGATCTATGGCATCTCGAAGTGGATGGGCGAGCAGCTCATGGCCAGGTTCCACGCCGACCGGCCGGAAGTCCGGACCGTGGTGGCAAGGTTGTTCAACACCTACGGCCCCAGGGAGACCAATCCGCACGTGCTCCCCGCGATCATGGCGGCCATGCGGGATGGCCAGACGATCGGGCTGGGGAACCTCTGGCCGCAGCGCGACCTCATCTACGTCACCGACACGGCCAGGGCAATCGCGGCCACCGCCGCCGGGCACGGCTTCGACGTGTTCAACGTCGGAACGGGCACCGGGACCACGATTGCCGACGTGCTGGCCGCCATCGAGGCCATTCGCGGCGAGCCGCTGGACGTCCGGGATGACCCGGACCGCAGGCGGGCAGGCGACGGGCATCTTATCGCCGACCCGGGCAAGCTGATGGCAGCCGGCTGGAAGCCCGAGTACGACCTCAATGCCGGACTCCGCGAACTGCTGGTGTCAGAGGGGCTGCTGTGATGGCCAGCGAGGAACCGGCCGCGCCCCCCCTGCCGCCTGCGCTCTCTGCTGAGCTGGGGGCGCGCTGCCGGGCCGGGAAGCGCGAGTTCCTCGGCATCGGCCTGTCGTGCATGCCTGACGCTGACTTCGTCGACGCGGTACGCAGCGCCGTCAGGACCCGGTCGCGCCTGACCGTCTCGTTCATCAACCCGGACTACGTGGTCCGCGGGCACCGGACGCCCGGCCTGGTCGGGAAGATGAACGGTTTCGACGTCGTGCTCCCGGACGGCTGGGGGATCGTCCTCGGTGGCCGCGCGCTCGGGCTGCCCGTCCCCGACCGGCAGGGCAACGATGACATCTGCCCCAGGGTCTTCGAGCTCTCCGCCCGTGACGGCTTCTCGAACTTCCTGTTCGGCTGCGGTGAGGGCGTGCCCGAGGCGGCCGCGAAAAACCTTGTCGCGGCATTTCCCGGGCTGCCCATCGCCGGGACCCTGCACGGCTACTGGGACGTGACCCGCGGGCATCCGGGCCGCTACGACGAGGCAGACGTCGACATGATGGTGCGGGCCATCAACGCCGCCCGGCCCGACATCCTGCACGTCTCGATCCCGACGCCGATGCAGCAGGACTGGGTGTGGGAGGTGGCCGGCCTGCTGGACGTGCCGGTGATCATCACCGGCGGCAGCTACCTGGACCACCTCGCCGAGCGCGTCTACTGGTACCCGCGCTGGGTGAACCGGATGCGGCTGGGCTGGGCGTACCGGCTGTTCCGTGAGCCACGCCGGCTGTGGAAGCGCTACTCAGTCGATCTCGTGACCTATGGCCGGATGGTGCTCAGGCAGCGGCCCGCCGCCCAGGCCCGCCGGGCCGCGCGCTAGCGCCGGGGGCGCCTTTCCTGCCCAGCGCGAGCCCTGGCGGCGGCCGGACCGGTTGTGAGCTATGGCAGGCTGGACGGATGACCCGCGCCAGGCTCGACAAGCGCCCCGGCGAGGTCGCCGCCATGTTCGACCAGGTTGCCGAGCGCTATGACCTGCTGAATGACCTGCTGTCGCTCGGCCAGGACCGGCGCTGGCGGCGGGTCGTGGCCACGGCGGTCGGCGCCCGCTCCGGGCAGCGGGTCCTCGACCTCGCGGCGGGCACGGGAACCTCGTCACGGGCCTTCACCGGGGCGGGCGCACACTGCGTTGCCTGTGACTTCTCGCTCGGCATGCTGCAGGTGGGAGCGCGCAGGCCAGCCGCGCGGGTCGCGTTCGTGGCCGGTGATGGGCTGGCGCTGCCGTTCCGCGCCGCGTCCTTCGACGCCGTCACGATCTCCTTCGGCCTGCGGAACTTCGCCGATCCCGATGCCGGGCTGGCCGAGCTGCTGCGGGTCACCAGGCCCGGCGGGCGGCTCGTCGTCTGCGAGTTCGGGCACGTCCCAGGGCGGCGCCTGAACGCCCTGTACGAGCGCTATCTCGCCGCCGTGCTTCCTGCGGTCGCCCGGCGGCTGTCCGGCAACCCGGCGGCGTATGAGTACCTGGCCGAATCGATCGCCGGCTGGCCGGCCCAGCCAGAGCTCGCCCGGCGGATCGGCGCGGCCGGATGGTCGGCAGTCGGCTGGCAGAACCTGACGATGGGAGTTGTCGCCGTGCATACCGCGCGGCGGCCGGCCTGAGCCTGCTCCGCCGACGCTGGCCGGAGGGCCGACTCGGAGCCGGCCGGGGTCACGGTTTAGACTGCGGGAGGCAAGCACTTGTGAAGGTGTTCACAAGATAGTCAGGACGGGTCCGTGACCGAGCAAGTACCCCTCGCTGACGCTCCGGACATGGCATCGCGTGACATCAGCTCCGCCGGCCAGTCTGCGCGCGCCCGGCGCCGAGGCGGCAGCGGTGGCATTTCCGGGCCGGGCGGCGACTGCGCCGACGTTGTCGTGGTCGGCGCAGGCCCCGCGGGCTCGGCGGTTGCCTTCTACCTGGCCGCCGCGGGCCTGGACGTGCTGGTGCTGGAGAAGACCAGGTTCCCCAGGGAGAAGGTCTGCGGCGACGGGCTCACCCCGCGCGCCGTCAAGGCGCTGACCGGGATGGGCGTGCCGATCGGTGAGCGGGACGGCTGGCTGCGGAACAAGGGCCTGCGGATCATCGGCGGCGGCGGCCGGATCGAGGTTCCCTGGCCGGACCTGTCCAGCTATCCCGGCTTCGGGATGGTGCGGACCAGGCTGGACTTCGACGAGATCCTGGCGCGGCACGCGGAGAAGGCCGGCGCCCGGCTGCTGGAGGGCGTCAACGTCACCGGTCCGCTGCTCGATGACCGCACCGGCCGCATCATCGGGGTGACGGCGCGCGAGGCTTCCGCGGAAGGTTCCGGGCGCGCGGCGGCCGCCGCTGGAGACCAGCCGGAACGGATATTTCGCAGCCGGCTCGTGGTGGCTGCCGACGGCAACTCGTCGCGGCTGTCCGTTTCCATGGGGTTGCAACGGCGCGACGACCGGCCGATGGGCGTCGCGGTGCGCACCTACTACACCAGCCCCCGGCATGATGATGACTACCTGGAGGCGTGGCTGGACCTCTGGGACGGAAACGCGCTGCTGCCCGGCTACGGCTGGAT
>DATGVY010000170.1:0-3447 GCA_035299845.1 Streptosporangiaceae bacterium | reverse complement strand
CTGATGTTCACCTACGAGCTGCAGCGCCGGCTGTCCGCCGCGGGCACCACCATCGCGGTCGCCGCCCACCCAGGCCTGGCCAGCACCGAACTGGCGCGCTACACGCCCGCGATCGCCGCGTTCTTCTACGCGCGGGTGATGACCCAGAAGGCGGCAATGGGCGCACTGCCCACGCTGCGCGCGGCGACCGACCCCGGCGTGCTCGGCGGCCAGTACTACGGCCCGGGCCGATTCCTCGGCGCCAGGGGCTACCCGAAACTGGCCAAGTCCAGCGGGCAATCCCGCGACACCGCCATCCAGCGCCGCCTGTGGACAGTCTCCGAAGAGCTGACCGGGGTCACGTTCCCGCTCTGACCCGGCCCCGGCCGAAGGCAGGCGGCATCGTGATGCCGCAACGCCCGCCCGGCCAAGCGTGCGGTGTGATCGGCAAAGATGATCCGCCGGTTCCTTAGGGGGTCACAATAGTCCCGGGGAAATTTCCAACGGATTTGCCTGACCTGCGCTGATGCGGGGGCGAGTTCGCTCAGGTGTCAGTTTCCGGATTGTCTGGGGCGGTGGGTCGGCTTCGGTCAGCCAGGTGTCCAGTGCCAGCGCGAGGACTTCGGATCCGGGTGCGGGTAACCTTCTCCACTCCGCCTGTGGTCACGTGCCCTCCTGTGCCTGGGCCGTCTTCTGCTTTGCGCGATGCAGGACGCGGTAGACGGTGGCGCGGCCGACGGAGAAGACCTCCATGAGTTCGGCGATGGTGTACTCGCCGCTTGAGTGCAGGCGCACCAGCTCGGCCTGCTGGCGGGTGGTGAGTTTAGGCTGCTTGCCCTTGAGCCGGCCGCGTTCTTTGGCGATGGCCATGCCCTCGCGGGTGCGTAGCTTCAGCAGGTCCACTCGGCGAAGGTGGCGAGGATGTTGAAGAACATCTTGCCCATCGGGTCGGCCGGATCGTAGAGGCTTCCGCCGAGGGAGAGTTTGATGCCGCGGGCGATCAGGGAGCCGCCGATGTCACGGGCGTCGGGGACGGAGCGGGCGAGCCGATCCAGTTTCGGGACGACCAGGGTGTCGCCTGCACGGACGGCGGCGAGGGCCTGGTCGAGGCCGGGGCGGGCGCGGTTGGTGCCGGTGAGTCCCTTGTCGAGGTAGATCCGGTCGGTTGGGACGCCGAGCGCGGCGAGCGCTTCGCGCTAGGCGGTGAGGTCTTGCAGGACGGTCGAGCATCTGGCGTAGCCGATGAGTTCTCCCACCCGCCGAGAGTACCGTTTAGCCCCCGTCACCGGACAATTTCGCGGACCACCTATATGAGACAGCGTTCCCGCAGGTCACGTTCACCTCCGTAGCGGCAGTCCCGGAAACGGCCGTTTTCGGGACGGGGAACCCGGGCTTCACCAGTCCTGCTGCGGTCTCGCGGCCGGTCACGCCTGGGCCACCGCATTGGTCTCCTGGTTGCTGCCCGCGGGCTGGCCGGGTGCTGAGGTCGGGCGGGATCGCGCCGGGTCCGGTGCCCGCCAGTCCGCGACGCCGTCGATGACCCCGGCTAGCAGGCTGTCGGGTACCGCCGCGGCTTGCAGGGTGGTCCGGTAGACCAGCGGGCCGATCAGGTGCGCGGCGGCCAGGTCCGCGTCGGGCGCTTTGTCGAGTTCGCCGGCGTCGACGGCCAGCGCGAACGCGGCGGCGAGCCGCTCGGTGATCGTGGTGACGTGCCGGTGCGGACGGGCGCCGGCGCCGCCCGGCCGGGTCTGCTCCATCAGCGCGAGGGCGAGCGATGCGACCGCCGGGAGGGCGAGCTCGTCGGCGAGCTGGCGCAGCTCGGCGTGCAGCCAGGACCGCAGGGGCAGGGCGGGGGTGGCGAAGAACGGCAGCTCGGCGGTGTACAGCACGTCGCGGAGCAGGTCCTCCGGGGCCGCCCAGTGCCGGTAGACCGTGGCCCTGCCGACGCCGGCCTGCTGGGCCACCCGCTGATGGGTGATGGCGCCCGGTCCTTCCCGGGCGAGCAGGTCAAAGGCGGCGGCCAGGATCGCCTCACGGCTTCGGGCGGCGCGCGGATCAGTGGCCGGCGATGTCATGCCCCTCAGTTTACGAGACAACTTGACTCATAGTCGAGGAGATGGCATAGTGGCTTTGTGAGACAAAATGTCTCAGAAATTCGGACGGGCGGGGACGCCGGCGGCAGCGCAGGATCCCGCGAACCGGAGAAGAGAGGCCAGTCATGGCAGCGAAGGTCTATACCCCGGCTCCGGCCGGTGCGCGCGAGACGCGCGGCGCGGCGCGGCGGTGGTGGGTGCTCGCCGTCGCTAGCGTGGCGCAGCTGATGGTGGTGCTGGACGTGACCGTGGTGAACATCGCGCTGCCGTCGGCGCAGCGCGCGCTGGCGTTCTCCAACGCGGACCGCCAGTGGGTCGTAACCGCCTATGCGCTGGCGTTCGGCAGCCTGCTGCTGATCGGCGGGAAGCTGTCCGACCTGCTCGGCCGCAACCGCACCTTCATGGCCGGCCTGGCCGGGTTCGCCGCCGCGTCGGCGATGGCCGGGGCGGCGCCGAACTTCGCGGTCCTGGCTGCCGGCCGGGCCGCCCAGGGCGCGTTCGGGGCGCTGCTCGCACCGGCCGCGCTGGCGATCGTCACCGCGACATTCGCCGGCAGCCCCGCCCGCGGCCGCGCGTTCGCGATCTTCGGTGCCGTCGCCGGGATCGCCGGCGCGATCGGCCTGCTGCTCGGCGGGCTGCTGACCGAGCAGCTGAACTGGCGCTGGACGCTGTACGTCAACCTGGCATTCGCCGCCATCGGGCTGATCGGGGCGGCGGCGTTCCTGCGCCGCGGGGACCGGCCAGCGCACCGGCCCAAGATCGACCTGCCCGGCACCGCGCTGGTCTCCGCCGGGCTGTTCCTGCTCGTGTTCGGGCTGTCCCGCGCCCAGGCCGGCGGCTGGCACGCGCCCGCCTCCTGGCTGTCCCTGACCGGCGCAGCCGCGCTGCTCGCCGCCTTCGCCGGCTGGCAGGCCCGGGCCGCCGCGCCGCTGCTGCCGCTACGGGTGCTCGCCGACCGCGACCGCGCCGCCTCGATCATCGCGCTGACCCTGGCCAGCGCCGGGATCTACTCGGTGTTCCTTTTCCTGACCTACTACCTGCAGGCCGTCCAGGCCTACACCCCGGTCCGCACCGGGCTGGCGTTCCTGCCCATGGTCGCCACCACCATCACCGGCGCTGTTCTCGGCGCGAACGTGCTGCTGACCCGCATCGGGCCGCGGCTGACCCTGCCGCTCGGCATGCTCGCCAGCACGGCCGGCATGGCCTGGCTGACCCGCCTGACCGTGACGAGCAGCTACCCTGCCGCAATCCTCGGCCCGCTGCTGATCCTCGGCCTCGGCCTCGGCCTGATCTTCGCCCCCGCCATCAGCCTGGGCACCGCCCGGCTCCGCGGCCAGGACACCGGCGTCGGATCCGCGCTGGTCAACACCACCCA
>DATGVY010000169.1:0-5965 GCA_035299845.1 Streptosporangiaceae bacterium | reverse complement strand
GAGGGTTGTGTCAGACAAGCTCGCGAGACGTGGTCGCTGGATCCTTGCCTCGATAACGCCGGCAGCGCTGGCAACCGGGGCCGCGGCCCGCATGAGAGCCCGCCGCAGTTCGGGTCAGCCGGACGCACCAGCCGACGTCGGCTTCATGCGCGCCTTGCACGCGGCGTTGCGCCACGACCTGTCTCGGCTGCGGGACGCGGCCGCGCAGCTCGACAGCTCCGCGGGCGCGCCGGCGACGGTGCTGGCCGGCCGGGTGGCCGACTCAGGCTGCACGCCCCTCCCGGCCAGTGGCGGACGTCCTCAGCCAGACAGTTGAGGGCCGCCGACCCACGTCCGCACCTGCACAGCCGGGGACCGGCACGGCGCCAGTGAAACCGCGCAGGGCGATCTCGCGGGCCGCATCGTCGCCTGGGCGATGAGATGCGCCACGGCGCGGGCGGTGGGTCGGGCGGCGTAGAGGCGAGTTGCCCTGGCGAGGTATTGGGCCACCGTGCGCGGCTTCTTCACAGCGCGTTGAACCTGGCCTGGCACGGGAACGTGTGACAGAGAGACGCGCGGGCCGGCCATGGCATGCGGAGCGCTGTCCGGGGTCCGCGCAGCAGGAGGCGCGAGATGAGCAAGATCAGCTGGTTCTTGGCTGCTATCGGCGGTGCGGCCCTGATCAGCGCCGTGTCGGTGGTGGGCGTTACCTCCTCGGCGAGCGCCGATCCGGGCACGATGCTCAAGTTCGGCACGATGACGCCGGTCACCGGCCCGTACGTAGGCGGGGCCAACGCGCTCCGCACTGTGCCGGGGGGTGGCCTACCGTGGATGATCACCGCCGCGACCGGCTCGCTCAAGCGCGACGGTCATCTCCTTGTGAAGGTGCGTGGCCTAGTCCTCGCCGACCAGCCGTCAGTTCCGCCGGCGCTGCGGGGTACCAATCCGATCGCGGACTTCCGGGCCACCGTCAGCTGCCAGAGCATCGGCGCCGGCGACACGGCCACCATCACGAACGTCAGCACTGCCGAGTTCCCAGCCAGCACGGCCGGGAATTCCAACATCGACGCCACGGTGAGCCTTCCCCGGCCCTGCATCGCGCCCATCGTGTTCGTGACCTCACCCGGCGGCAGCTGGTTCGCAGCGACCGGAGGCTGAGCCCAGGCAGCCCTTTTCCGGCTCAGCCACGCGACGCCAAGGCGCCAGGCCCGGCGTAGCCAGGCCCGGATGGGACCATGATCGTCGATCATGTCCATAGCCATCGGCCGACGAGGGCACGACCCGGGATATCCCGGTCGCGGATGTCTTCGCGGTCAGGAACGGTCGCTGGCCGCGGCGGTGATCGAGCTGGCCTACCGGCTGTTCGGCGTCGGCGCCGGGCACCGGCCGCCGCTACGCCACCGGCCGCTTACCCCAGCGACCCCCGCGGCAGCGCCGGCCGGGTCATAGCCGCAACCGGGCCGGTCGACGCGATTGTCGCCGCGGACACGCCAATGCTGGTCCTGGCGGCGGCGGTGGCTGCCCGCATCGGTCTTGCGCATAACCCGGTGGAAGCGGTGATCGCCGCCACCGACAAGGCCGTGCAACGGCACCAGTGGGCGCGCGCCGCAGTGGCCCAGCCGGGGTTCCGGATCGTGCCCGCCGCGGCACCGGAAGATTCGCTGCGGCAGGCGGCGGTCCAGGTCGGGTTCCCGTGCGTGGTCAAGGCGGTGTCGCTCAGCGCCAGCCAGGGGATCCTGCGAGCCGACGACCCTGCAGGCGCGGTGGCCGCGGCCGGGCGGATCCGGCGGGTCCTGGCCACAGCGCGGCGGCCCGGCACTGAACCCCTGCTCATCGAGGAGTACCTGCCCGGGCCGGAGCTGAGCATCGACGGCCTCCTGCACGGCGGCGGCCTCACGGTCACCGCCGTCTTCGACAAGCCCGGCACTCCCGAAGGGCCCACCTTCGAGGAAACCGTGCTCATCACCCCATCCCGGCTGCCGGGGCACGTCCTGTCAGCTGCCGTCCGCACCGCCGGGCAAGCCGCCCGCGCGCTCGGGCTCAGACACGGCCCCATCCACGCCGAGCTGCGCATCGACGACCGCGGCGGCCAGGCCAGGCCCGCCATGCTCGAACTGGCGGCACGCTCCATCGGCGGCCTTTGCTCACGGGCGCTGCGGTTCCCTGGCGGGCAGAGCCTGGAGGAGCTGGTGCTGGCCAACGCCTTGGGCCGGCGCGTGTCACCACGCCACATGGCCCGCACGTCCGGCGTGCTCATGCTCCCCATCGAGCGGCCAGGCGTGCTGCTGGCGGTTGAGGGCCGCACCGAAGCCGCGGCAGTGCCCGGAATCACCGGCCTTACCATCACCACCCCCCTCGGCCAGCCTGTCCACCCCCTCCCCGAAGGGGACCGTTACCTGGGTTTCGTGTTCGCCGAAGGCGACAGCCACCAGCAGGTTGAGCGCGCGCTCGGGGCTGCCCGTGAGCGGCTGCGCGTGGTCGTCCGATGACCAAAGCTCATCAGCGGGCGCTCGGAGCGATGATGGCGGTTCGCGATGCGGGTCGCACCGTCATGCCGGTGAGTTCTGACACCCTGGATGCGAAGCTGGGGCCAGACAGGAGCCATGGGTGGCTGGCTCGCGTGGCGAGTTCGTGGGTGTCCCAGCCAGCCACTTCCACCAGGGCGCGCAGGCAGACAATGGCCTGGTGCCAGCGCAGCGAGCGCTGCTGGATGGTGACGCCGCTGTGGCGGCGGTAGCGGCGCGCGAATCGTCGCGCCAGCAAGCGGCCTGTGGCACGCACAATGGGACGTAGCGGGGCCGGCACGAGGATCGGCGGCTCGGCCAGCGTGAGGGCGGTGAAGGCGACGTCGTAGGCTCGCTGGCCGAGTAGCGCTGCGCTCCAGTCGAGCACCGTGATGGCATCGTCGGAGCCGGCGGGTGCTCTCGAGGAAGCCTACCGGCGGCTTCACCCGCCGCCTACTGCCTGCCGCTAGGGCGCCATCGCGTGGTGGTCTCCACCGCAGCCCTGGCCGTGCTCGGGCCCGGGCAGCTGCAGGCGGTCCTCGCCCACGAGCGCGCCCACCTGCGCAGCCGCCACCACCTGACCCTGACCGCGTCCTCCGCGCTCGCGCGCGCGTTCCCGCACGTGCCGCTCCTTGCCCAGGCGAGCGCGGAACTCGCCGTGCTCGCCGAGATGGCCGCTGACGACGCGGCCGCACGCCGCCACGACCCCGGCGACCTTGCCGCCGCGCTGGTCATCCTCGCCAGGGCCGGCGTCCGTGCCGCCGCGCTCACCGCCAGCGGACCCGCCGCCACGGCCCGCATCCACCGGCTGCTCGCGCCGCCCCGCGGCCGGGGCGGTCGGCCAGGACCGCCAGGCTGGCTGCCGGCGCCGCAGCGCTCATGCTCCCCGGCCGCCATCGCCTTCCTCCCGGTGATCGCCGTGGCATGCGACGTTGCAGGCCGGCCGTAGCTCATCCATTCAGGCCGGCTGTTGAACCGGCGGGCTCGGCCTGAGGCGCGCGCCAACGTTTCGCATGCCTTCTTGAGCGGGCGCCCAGCACCTTGGTCACCCGAAGAATCTGTTTGCGGCATTGTCGTGTTCGTCAGGTGGGCGGGCCGTCGGCGGGTGAATGTCGGGGACGTGAGGGCGATGCCGTCGATCGCAATCTGCTGCCGCGCGAGGGCGATCGCGCTGTCGGCGGCCTGCAGGCGGTCGCGGGTCAGGTGAGCGTGGCGCGGGTGGTCAGGCAGCGGCGGGCGGCGCGTCTGGCCCGGGTGAGCCGGATCAGGCTTGCGCTGGCTGCCCCGGCGATCGGGACCGGGGCGAGGGTGCGGGGCGCGGTCACGTCGACGGCCGCGGCGCCGAATCCGGGGATGGCCGCTGTGATGGGTGTCAGGCTTGGGCGGGCGGGAAGCCAGCGGGTGAGGCGGCCGGTGGCGGCCACGGTGAACAGCGCGGCCCATACCGTTACGGCGAAGCGCCGGATGCCGGTCCACCGTCCGCCAGGACGCTCAGGCCCGGCGAACGCCTCGGCAACGAAGTCCGCCGCCGCCTCCTTATCCCCGGTGATGGCCAGGACCGTTCGGAGGCAGTCGTCCCGGGACGAGGCGTAGAACTCGGCGAAGTCGAGCGGTTTCGGGCCCACGCCCTAACAACGTGCCAGCAAGCCGATCCGCTTACCCCGGCCTGGCATCGGCCAGCGGGAGCGCCGGTGATCGGCAAGCGGCACGGACACCCGGAACGCGGTCGCCGTGGTGGCCTGATCGCCGGCGATGCGGGCCAGCTCGGCGGCCTCGCGCCGGGATGACATGGTGGTGGCGCCGGTCAGCCGCCGCCGGTGGGAGGCCGTGTTGCTGGTGCTGTCTGGGATCGTGCGCGCTCATATTCGGCTGGGTCAGCGATCTCCCAGACTGCCTGGCCTGTGGCGAGGACGCCGCGTGCTGGCAGGGCGACGCCGCCGATGGCGGGGTTGTCTGGCAGGTGGGCTGGACGGCCCAAGTTAGCGCCGTCCAGCGTGGCTCGTGAGTCGTCGATGAAGTACATCCGCTGCGGCATGAGCGTTCCGTGGTGGCCGCTGGGCATTGTCCCGGACAACCGCAAGTCGCCCATTCCCAGCGCGCTAGCCAGCCGCTCCCGGGCCCGGACCAGTGGCCGCAGGCGCCAGGTGACCAGCGGCAGCGCCGCGCTGATCATGTTGAGGAAGCCCAGCAGGCGGGTCGAGGTGGCGGTGAGGGTCCATTCCAGCGCCGGTGAATCCATGCTCACGTGCAGGGTCGCTGGCCCGGCCCACGTGAGCCCGATCTGGGCGTGCCCGGTGAAGTCGCAGGCCGGGCCGTAGTAGCGGGGGCAGGTGGTGTCGAGCCGCGGGCCGTCGACGTGGATGGACCAGCGACCGGACGGATCGCAGTGCCACACGGTCCGGTAGGGACCGAAGTCGTTCTCCGGGAAGACCCGCAACGCCAGGACGTGACCGGAGTCGAAGGGCAGCCCGAACACACCCCAGCCTTTGACGTACTCGTGGCTGGGCCACGGCGCCTGACCCCGCACCGCCGGAAGACCCGATAGCTTTGCGGACAAGTCGGGCATTTCCAGCCGCCTCAAAAGTTCGAATCCGGTACCAGGGTTCGCTCGCCTCAGCCAGGCTAGTAGCTGAAGGTGGTGGCGTCGTCGTTGCCGATCCAGTCCCACATGGGAGTGGTGCCGTTGAGTTCCGCGCCGGCGATGAGTGATCCCTGGTCGAGTTTTCTGGCGTCGAAGCAGATCGGGCAGACGTAGTATCGTCCGCCGGCGGCTTGGAAGCGTTTGACGAGGTCGGGGAGCGAGGGGCAGCCTTCGCAGGCAACGCCTACGGCGGTGCCTGCGATGGCGAGCCGGGTGGCCTCTTTGGTGAGGAACATCAGCGTTGGGCGGCCCGATTCGGCGGCGCCGACGGCGGTGAGGAACGCGACCGTGACCTTCTCGGGGTCTTCGAGCCCGGTGATCAGGCTTACGACAGCTTTGCCTGCCATGGATGCACCCTTTCTCACGTCGGTCTGCACGCCACGGTACGGATGGCGGGGGGCCAGCGTCGTCCGGGGTTTGCCCTACAGATCGATGGGTTCGAGGGTGTCGAGCAGGCCGTGCCCATGGCGAACAGCGTGGCGGTCGAGCGGGTCGAGGCGCCCGTCTTGGCGTAGATGCGCTCGATGTGGGTCTCCGCCGTCTTGGCGGTGATGCCGAGGGTGTGGGCGGCTTGCCGGGTCGACGCGCCGCGGGCGATGAGGGTGAGGACCTCGACCTCGCGGGGGGTGAGGCCGGCGGGGCCTGCGCGGCGCTTGGCGCGGCGCTGGCCTGCGGCGGTGAGCACGGCGTCGGCGGCGTCGGCTGCCAGGCGGCCCGACCGGACCTCGCCGCGGAGCTGGCCTGCCGCCTGCGTGGGCGACAGGGCGGGCCGGTACGGGCGGGGTTCGGTCATGGCGTGGTAGGCGTCGGCGGCGGCCAGGATGCACCCGGCTGAAGGAAT
>DATGVY010000168.1:0-1931 GCA_035299845.1 Streptosporangiaceae bacterium | reverse complement strand
CCGATGGATCACGGGTTCTTGGCCTGTGGTGGAGGAGCATGGGTGCTGTGCCTTTCTCTGCCGGGCGTCGCAGGCAGCTGGCGGATCCGCGGGATGGCTGGGCGTCAGTTCCCGAGCTCGGCAGATTGCGGTCGGTGTGCTGGGCCTGAGCGCGCGAAATAGCGCCAATGGCGCCGCGCGCACGGCAGGCCGGGATGCGGCCTCTCTGCACGTACGACGAGCCGGGAGGCTGCCGTGGTCAGGTTCGGCAGTACTGAGAAAGTTGCCAGCGCTGGCGTCGGTCGACGTAAGTGGGTCAAACAGGACGGTACAGCGAACGACACGTCTCGGCAAGAACACAACTATGTTACGAAAATAGTCAGCTGTAAAGCCGCAACAGATTGATCAAAGTCTTGCATGATATTGCAGAAACTGGTCCGGTGTCTGGTGCGGGTCAAGCCTTGCGGGAGTCGAGCCTTGACCTGGCGCAAAGCCTCGTCAGGTGTTGCGACGAGCGAGTTCAGGACCTGAAGGAGTGCCTGCGGGCCGCCGCCGAGCTGGGTGATCCAGTGCGCGGCTTCGGCGTCAGGCCAGGGAGTCGAGCGGTGCCGACCACCCGCAGGCGGCGCAGCGCAGCGCCATGGCGGTGGGGTCGGCGGCGGGCGCCTCGGCTGGCGGCACGGTCATCTCCTCGCTGTCGGCCGGTGGGGCTCGGTCTGCAGTGTAGGCAAGATCATCACGTGATCTCCGCGCCCGGGGACCTTACACAATGCCGGGATGAGCGGGCCTGCGGTGCTGCGCTGCGGCTCGGCGGCCGACCTGGCGTCGCTGGAGCCGCTGTGGATCAGCGTGCACCACCGGCACGCCGAGTCCATGCCCGAGCTCGCGCCGTACGTCGACAACCGGCAGACCTGGGCGCCGCGCCGCGCCAATGTACGCCGAACTGCTCGAGAAGCCGGACACCGTCCTGCTGCTGGCCGACGTCGACGGGGGCTGGCGGGCTACGGCATGGCCCACGTCATGCCGGCCGGCCAGACCTGGGTGGCCGGGGATGCGCTATGTCATCATCGGGGCCGGGGCGGTGGGCGGGACCATCGGCGCGCGGCTGTTCGAGAACGGGCACGATGTCGTCCTGGTGGCCGGGGGAGAGCACCATGCGGCGCTGCGCGATGGCGGCCTGCGGTTCGCCACGCCGACCGGGCTTGTCACGCTGCCGGTTCCCGTCCGCCACGCACCTGCGGCCGGGGGAGGTCGAGGACCAGGGGGCCCCGATGACCGGGCTGCTGCCGGTCGGGCGCTACCCGGCCGGGGCCGATGAGACCGCCCGCCAGGTCGCGGCCGGCCTGGCGGGCAGCACGTTCCTGGCCCCGGTCAGGCAGGACGTCATGCGCTGGAAGTACGGCAAGCTGCTGACCAACCTGGCGAACGCGGTGGAGGCGGTCTGCGGCCCGGCCGGGGCCGAGAACGGGAACGCGGCCGGCGCCGCCGAGCTGCGCCGGCGGGCCTGGGAGGAGGGGGCAGCCGTGCTCGACGCGGCCGGCATCGCGTATTCGACCGCGGCAGAGCTGGCCGAGCTACGCGGCGACCAGATGCGGATCGAGGCGGTGGGCGGGACGCGCCGCACCGGAGGGTCATCCTGGCAGAGCCTGACCTGCGGCACCGGATCCGTCGAGGCCGACTACCTCAACGGGGAGATCGTGCTGTTCGGCCGCGAGCACGGCGTCCCGGCGCCGGTCAACGCGCTGCTGCAGCGGCTCGCCAACCAGTTCGCCGCCGATCACCGCGTCCGGGGCAGCGTCACCCCCGGCGAGATGGCCGCCCCTTCTGGCCGTCTGACCCCGCGCCGGGGCGTAACGCAAAGCGCTCCGTCACGTGTCGCGGGTCATCATCCGCCACGCCCCGACGGCGGACCAGACCACGATCCAGCCGACGATCACCGAGATCATGGCCCA
>DATGVY010000167.1:0-2186 GCA_035299845.1 Streptosporangiaceae bacterium | reverse complement strand
TGTGCGATTCGGCCGGCCGCAGCGTCCTGCTGGAGGGCCTGCCGGGGCTGCCGCTTGTCCGCGCTGTCGCCGGGGCCGGGTCGGGGAAGCCGGCCAGGCCGCGCTAGCCGGCCGCGGTGCCTGGCTGGCCTGGCCGGCTGGCTGCGGTGCCTGGCTGGCCGGCCGCCGCGTCGCGCCGCTGGCAGCGCAGCGCACGGGCGACGTCGTCGCGCCCCTCCGTCAGCAGGCGGCGCAGCGATGCGGGCGGGTCCGTGCGGGCGATGTAGTCGTCCGCAGCGGCGATCGCGTCCGCCGTGATCATGTCCCGCGGGTAGGCGTTCACCGCGAACCACTGCGCCATGTCCGGGCCCCAGTCCCGCCAGATCTGCCCGACAACGTCAAAGTAGCGCTGCCCGTAGGGCTCGAGCAGCTCCGCGTGGTCGTGGTCGGGGTCGGTGAAGCCGCCGAGCATCGCACGGAAGACGGCGCTCGGCAGGTCGCCGCGGGTGATCTGCTCCCAGGCGGCCTCCTTGGACACGGGGTCGGGCATCGCGGCGCGGCAGGCGACCGCGTACCGCTCCCCGGCGTCGGTGCCATCCCGGTCAAGCTCGGCGTCGATCTCGGCCTGGCCTGCGGCGCCCCGGCTGACCAGCCGCCTGAGCAGCACCCAGCGGAACTCGGTGTCGACCGCCAGCCCCTCGATCATGACCGATCCGGCCAGCAACCCGGCCAGCAGGGACAAGTCGGCCAGCGTCGTGGCCACGCCGGCCAGTGCCTGGGCATACGCAAGCTGCCGATCCGAGCCCGGCTCGGCCCTGTTCAGTCGCTCGCGCAGCTCGGCCGCGAGGCGATCAAGCCCTTCGCCGCGCCAGCCCGGGTCGGCGAACCTGCGCACCGCCGAGGCAGCCTGCGCCAGCACGGCCTGCAGCACGGAGATGTCGGCGATGGCATCAGCGGCGGACAGGACCAGGCTCAGGTAGTCGCGGGCCGGCAGCTCGGCGTCGCGGCACATATCCCATGCGGCGGCCAGGCAGAGCGCCGCGGGCAGCGAGTCGGCGAAGTCGCCGATCCCGCTGACGAGCGCGCTCAGCGAATGGCCGTCCAGCCGGATCTTGGCGTAGGTCAGGTCGTCGTCGTTGACAAGCACCAGGTCGGCGCGGCGCTCGCCGGCCAGCGCAGCGATATCGGTGCGCTCACCCGCGATGTCGGTCTCCAGCCGGCGCCGCCTGACCAGGCCAGCGGCGGTCCGGTCGTACAGCCCGATCGCGATCCGGTGCGGCCGGAGCACCGGGTTGCTGGCGGGCGCGTCCTGGATGACGGCGAACGTCGTGAACCTGTCCTCGCCGTCGCAGCTGTAGTCGGGCCGCAGCGTGTTCACCCCGGCGGTCTCCAGCCAGTGCTTTGACCACGACGACAGGTCCCGGCCGGAGGCTTCCTCCAGGGCGGCCAGCAGGTCGCCGAGGCTGGCATTGCCCCAGGCATGCTGGGCGAAGTAGCCGCGGACCCCGGCCAGGAAGTTGTCCCGCCCGACGTAGGCGACGAGCTGCTTGATGACGGCGGCACCCTTGGCGTAGGTGATGCCGTCGAAGTTGACCTCGACCGCCTCGATGTCCGGTGCGTCGGCGGCGATCGGGTGCGTCGACGGGAGCTGGTCCTGCCGGTACGCCCAGGCCTTCCAGACCTGGGCGAACGTGGTCCAGGCGTGCGGCCAGCGGGTGGCTTCCGCCTGCGCCACGGTACCCGCCCAGGTGGCGAACGACTCGTTCAGCCAAAGGTCGTCCCACCAGCGCATGGTGACCAGGTCGCCGAACCACATGTGCGCCATCTCGTGCAGGATCGTCTCGGCCCGGCTCTCCCTGGCCGAGTCGGTCACCCGCGACCGGAAGATGTAGTCCTCAAGGAACGTCACGCAGCCCGCGTTCTCCATCGCGCCGGCCTTGTACTCGGGCACGAACAGCTGGTCGTACTTGCCGAACGGGTACCGCGTCCCGAAGGACTCGTGGAAGAAGTCGAAGCCCTGCCTGGTCACCTCGAAGATCTCGTCGGGGTCCAGGTAGGGTGCCAGCGACTCGCGGCAGTAGATGCCGAGCGGGATGCCGTCGTGGTCGGCGCGCACCTCGTGATAGGGGCCGGCCGCGACCGCGGTGATGTAGGTGGACATCGGCGGGGTGGGCGGGAAATGCCAGCGCTGCACGCCGGGCGCGGCC
>DATGVY010000166.1:0-9069 GCA_035299845.1 Streptosporangiaceae bacterium | reverse complement strand
CGCCGGGCAGGAAGAACCCGATCAGCAAGCCGGTCTCGGCGAACAGCACGGCGAACACCCCGGCCACCCCGAAGGTCTTCAGCAACGAGGCGGGGCTGAGCGGGTTGACCGCCAGGCCGTGCAGCGGCGCTGCGGCCAGGGCGGTGTGCGCGATCGTCACATCGGTTCCTTCCTGCACGCTGCCGGTTCCGGCACGCGCCCGGGGCGTGGCATGCCGGACTCTGCAGATTCATCTACAGCACTGTAAAAATTCTACAGGCATGTAGATGCTAGCTGAGGTTCGGAGGCTAGTCATACGGGACCAACCCCCCGGCCACTGGTCGCGCGCGATCGCACGGGCCGCCCTGGCCCAGGGCCGCAGCCGCCCTGCACGCCGCCGGCGACCCCGTCTCGCGGGATTCGCTGCGCCGGGCCGGGCAGGTCCCCGCGCCGGGTGGCCGTGCTGCTGGCCCCAGCGCCCGGCCCGCAGACGCTCCTGCTCGTCGCCGCCCTGGCGGTGGTCGCGGTGGCCGGCCTCTCCGCCCTCGAAGCCGCCCGCGACCTCAACGCTCTGCTCGAACTCGCCGGCGCCGCCTGACAGGCCACGCATCCGGCGCCGCCTGCGCGGGGCCGGGCGAACCCATCTGTCGCCGGGAAACCATAGTCGCGAAGACCTCGGCGGGAACGCCACGCACCGGCCCGCCAACAACAGAATCAGCGGTTTCAGCAGGCCACGGCTATCGGCGCGGGCCAGGAGGGCGCCCTGGGCGGGCAGCCGGCCAGGGCACGCAGGCGCTGATGCCGACGTTAATGCTGTTCCCCGGTGTCGCGCAGCAGTTGCTGAATTAGTCGTTCGTCGTCGGGAGACAGCTCTGTGAGGAACCGGGAGAGCACAGCCGCGTGGTCACGTCCGCGCCGCAGCATCGTGAGCATCGCGCGCGCGGTGTGGGTGGCCTCGTCCTGCGCCGGGGCATAAGCGTAGCCGCGGCCATGCCGCAGCCGGGTCACTACGCCCTTGTGGTGCAGCCGGTGCAGGATCGTCGTCACCGTGGTGTAGGCGACATCCGGGCCCAGCTCGGCATGCACGGCAGCCGGCACCAGGGGCCGACCGGCCGCCCACAGCACGGTAAGCACGTCGGCTTGCAGCTCACCAGCGGGCCGCCGACCCGGTGTGGCGGCTTCGGTGCCCGGTCTCGTGCTCAATGCGCCCTCCTCACCCTCTGGCGATGCTACAAGCTGTGGCAGCTTGATCGGCACGCGGCGGACGGCCCCACATTTAACCGCGGCCACGCCGACGTTTCCTGCCCTGGTCGACGCGACCGGGAGGTGCCGCTGGCCGGCGGCTCACCGGGCCCTCCCGCGGAACGGGCACGTTCACCGTGCGCGACGGGAAGGTCGTCCGCCCGGACACGCGCTGCCCGGGCCGCCGGCGGGCCGCGCCTTCAGCCGCCGGCCGGGAGGAGTGAGCGTGGCGAAGCACGCGACAGCCGATGACTACATCGCAGCACCCGGCCTGCCTGCCGTTGCGGGGGGCGATTGCTCTCGCAGTATGCCAGGCAATCGATGCCGCGCTGCCGGAGGCGCAGGCGGCCACCCGGCGTACGTCCGCCTGGATCATCGGCACGGCGCCGATCTGCTGCCTCAAGCCCGCATCGCGGCACCTGACGTCCGGGTTCTGGGAGGCGCGAAGATCCACGACCCGGCTCGACGGCTGGAGACCGGCGGCCAGGTGATGCGCCCGCAAGGTACAGCGTGAGCGCGTCCGCCGCAGGGGCGCGGCGCAGGCGAGCGCTAGCAGACCGCGGTGAAGATCGGTTCTTGCAGCGGCTCGGACCCGCGGCGCTCAGGCGTGCGCGTCATCGGTCTCGGTGTCGCTTTCGCCGCTGGCCGCCTCGTGGCGAGCGCGCCGTCGCCGGTGCCGGACGATCAGCGCCACGATGGCCAGCGCGGCGGCGGCCAGCAGGTAGAGGGCGTAGCGGTTGGCCTGGGTGTAAATGGCCTGGATGTGGTTGCCGGCCAGGTAGCCGACCGCGGTCCAGGTGCCCACCCACAGGGCCGCGCCCAGCGCGTTGAAGGCGACGAACCGCGGCCAGGGCATCCGGGTGATCCCGGCGATGATGCCGTTGGCCTGGCGCAGGCCCTCGATGAACCGGGCCACGATGACGATCTTGCCGCCGTGGCGGGTGAAGAAGGATTCGGCTCTGGCCAGGCGTTCCTCAGTGAGCAGGACATAGCGGCCGAACCGCAGCACCAGGGTGCGGCCGCCGAACCGTCCGATCGCGTAGCCGACGTTGTCGCCGAGCACCGCGGCGGCGAAGCCGATCACGCCGACGGCGACGATGTTCAGGCGCCCGGCCCCGGCGTAGACGGACGCCGCGATCAGGACGGTCTCACCCGGCGAGGGCACCCCGAAGTCCTCGACGAAAATCAGGAACCCGACCGCGAGATACCCCCAGTGATCCAGCAGCGGCGCGAGGGTGTGCAGGAATCCTGGCAGCTGCACGGGCTGGCTCATCGGTCGCGGTCTCCTCGCGGGGCGGTGACCGCAGCGGCCGTTGTGGCACACTCGGTTTCCGGACGGCTCTACAGGACCGTAGAGGTTCTACAATAATGTAAATGGCTTGTTGCGGAAGGGGGACACCCGATGCCGCACGCTGATCCGCGGCCGTCGCCGCGGCGCGGCGCGGGCGAGCTGGAGGCGGCGGTCCTGTCGGTGCTGTGGCAGGCCGGGCGGGCGCTGAGCCCCGGCGAGGTTCAGCAGGCGCTGACCGGGCAGGCCGACGCGCCGGCGCCGGAGCTCTCGTACAGCACGGTGGTCACCATCTTGTCCCGGCTGCACGCGAAGAAGGCGCTGGACCGGCGGCGCGACGGGCGGGCGTTCCGGTACGCGCCGGTGGCCGACGAGGCGGGGCTCGCGGCACGGCGGCTGGCCGCGATGCTGGACAAGGAGCCGGACCGGCAGGCGGTGCTATCCCGGTTCGTCGCGGACCTCTCCGAAAGCGATGAGGCGCTGCTGCGCCGGGTGCTGGCCGACGACGGCGCACAGGCCAGCTGACGATGCGCCTGGCCGTCTATCTCCCGCTGGTGTTGCCGGCGTTGTTCGCGCTGCTGGCCGGCCCGCTGTCCGCGCGCCTGGACCCGAGGCACGCAACCTGGCTGCTGACCGGCGCGGCGGTGGCGCTGGCCGGGTGCAGCACGCTGGCCCTCGGGCTGCTGGCCGCGGCGGCCGCGGTGCGCATCCCGCTGGTCGCCTCGCTGGGCCACTGGTCCCTTTCGGTGCTGGGGCGTGACAACCCGCCGGGGCTCGCGGTGGCGCTGCTGGCCGGGATCCTGCTGGGCGTCGCGGCGCTGACCGTGAGCGGGTTCGTCATCCGCCGGTACCGGGCGCTGGCCGACGCCTACCGGGAGGCGCGGTGCCTGCCCGGGCGCGGTCAGACCGTGGTGGTGCAGGACGAGGCCGCCGATGCGTACGCGCTGCCGGGCCGGCCGGGACGGATCGTGGTGACGGCCGGGATGCTCGCGGCGCTCGATGAGCCGGGGCGGGCCGCGCTGCTCGCCCACGAGCGTGCGCACCTGGCTGGGTTCCATTACCTGTTCACCACGGCCGCGCGACTGGCGGCCACGGCCAGCCCGCTGCTGCGCCCCGCGGCGCGCGCGGTTGAGTACACGGTGGAACGCTGGGCGGACGAGCGCGCCGCCAAGGTGGTCGGGGACCGGCGCTTGGTCGCGCACACGATCGGCCGCGCGGCGCTAGCCGCCAAGGCGAACCGGCCCCGCCGCGCGATCCCCGCCGCGCTCGGCGCCGTCTTCTCCGGCGCCCACGTGCGGGCGCATGCCCGGCCCGGCCCGGTGCCACGGCGGGTCGCCGCCCTGCTCGCCCCGCCCCCGCCGCGCCGGCTGGTGCTGCTCGCGGCCGTGCTCGCCCTAGTCGCCCTCGCCGGGATCTGCGCCCTGGAAGCGGCCAACGACCTGCAGGACCTGCTGTCCTTGGCCAGCGCCCATCACTACCACTGACCCGCCGTCACCTCGCCGGCCGCCCGGACGAAGAGCCAGGCACCCCCGTGTCCGCGCCCCCGCCCGCTGACCCCGGCGGCGCAAGCGCGCCAAGCCGCGTCTGGCCGCTTCGCGCTCTGACCAGGACCGCGAGGCGGCGGCCAGCGCGGCGTCGACCGCGTTCACCTGGATGGTGTCGATGCGCACCGGCCGCGCAGCCCATCTGATCGAGCGGTTCAGTACCAGGGTTTCGCTAACGCGACGGCTTGGTGCCACGCGGGCGCGCGTGCGGGGCCGCCTGGTGGGGCGTCAGTCCTTGCCGGATCGGTGGTGGGGCCGGGCGGCCGTGCCGGGCCGCCCACCAGCCACGCGCTTTGTCGATGACTGAGGGCCAGTCGATCACGACCATGGCGATCACCAGGGCGACGCCGATGAGTTCGGTGGTGATCGCCTGGGGCGAGAACAAGCCCTTGCTGAACAGGCGGCTGAGCTTCTGGTGGGCAGCGGAAGCAGTGCTGACGTAGATCGAGTAGCTCACCAGCCGCCCAAGGAAGAAGGCCGCCAGCAGATGACCTAGCCGGATGCGCGCAAGCCCGGCCGCCTCGAACATCTGGGCTGAGGGCAAGGGTGCGACGGCGAAAAGCGCGAAGCTGGCGAGCAGTCCCCCGCGGCTCTCGCCGATGGCGTGGCCGAGGACCTGCATGCTCTCCTGGCGCTTAGCTGGGAGCTTCGTTCCGAAGGCGCGGAACGCTAGGGCGAGCAAGAGGCGGCCTGACGCGGCGGCGACGGCGCCAGCAACGATCAATGCCGGCGCGGGTATCTCTGGGTAGCGGAATCCGAAGAAAACGAGCACCGCCCACGTCGGCGGCCCGAACGCGGGCATGAGATTGACCCCGAAGACCACTGCGACAACGAGGAGCAAGTGCAGAAGCACTACGCCAAACTATGCGGGGGCCGCAGCCCAGGCAACTGTCTACCCCGGGCGAGCCACCGCCGGGAACCAATCTCGTCGCCGAACAAGTTCGGTGTCACGTGAGCATGGCTGGCAGGAGGCCGATTGCTGACGGCTTGTGCCGTGCTGTCCATGCTTGCCTGAGCTTGCCATGATCTAGTAGGAAATCATGGTCGTCCGGATCTGCCCTGGGAAGGGGACGGTGATGCCAGCCACGCCTCCGCCGTTCTCCGCGATCACTCCCGCAGGCGGCTATGTGCGGCACCATAACGCATTCACCGGCCAGATCACGAGGGACGGGTCGAGCGGGTACCTTGCGGAGCCTGCCCGCTACCAGCTATATGCCTCGCTCGCCTGCCCGTGGTCGCAGCGTGCGCTGATCGTCCGCAGGCTGCTCGGCCTCGAGCAGGTGATCGGGCTGTCCCTGACCGACCCGATCAGGGATGAGCGCGGCTGGCGATTCCCGGCCAGCCAGGGCGGCCGGGATCCGGTCACCGGGGCACGGTTCCTGTCCGAGCTCTACCAGGCCACCGACCCGGCCTACGCGGGCTGGTGCACGGTCCCGTGCATGTGGGACACCAGAACGCAGCGGATCGTCACCAACGACATCCCGCAGATCACTTTCACCTTCGAGACCGAGTTCACCGACTTCCACCGGCCGGGAGCGCCGCCTTTGTATCCCCCCGGCCAGCGCCGGGAGATAGAGGCGCTCAGCGCGCTGATCTTCCACGCCGTCAACAACGGCGTGTACAAGGCCGGCATGGCGATGACGCAGGCTGCCTACGAAGAGGCGTTCGACGCGCTCTTCACCACCCTGGATGCACTGGATGAGCGACTGGCCAGGCGCAGGTTCCTGCTCGGCAACCAGTTCTGCGAGTCGGACATCCGGCTGTATCCGACGCTGGCCAGGTTCGACGCCGTCTACTACATCCATTTCAAGTGCAACCTGCGCCGCCTGGTGGACTACCGGCACCTGTGGGGTTACGCACGGGACCTGTTCCAGCATCCCGGGTTCGGCGACACCACGGACTTCGTGCAGATCAAGCGGCACTACTACCAGTCGCAGGACTGGATCAACCCGTCCAGGATCGTGCCCAAGGGCCCCTTCGTAAGCTGGCTCGAGCCGCACGGCCGGGAGCGCCTTTCCGGCTGATCGTGACGGCCAGGCCGGCGCCGCCCTAGCCGCAGGCCCGTGCCGCCGTGGCGGGTAGCCTGGTGCAGAGAACCGACAGGTAAATCCAGCTTCGGAAGAGGGCGATGTCCGCCGTGTCTTCGGAGTCTCCGCGGACGCCCGCGGATCTCATCGAGCAAGCAGACGGCCGTTCCGCATCGGCGGAGCCGGCCGGGCCGGCCGGGCCGGCCAGCGAAGGCCGGGCACCGGCCCGGCCACCGTCCCCCGAGCACTCGCCCGGCCATTCCGCGGGCACCGACTTCGGGCCGAACCAGTGGCTGGTGGACGAGCTCTACCAGCGCTACCAGGCCGATCCTGGCTCGGTCGACCGGGCCTGGTGGAACTTCTTCGCCGACTACCAGCCGCAGCCGCCGGATGAGGGCGCTGATGTTCCGGTGAGCCCCGGGAGTCGCGCGGATGCCGCGAGTCCCGCGGATGCCGCGGATGCCGTATCGCCGCAGCGGGCAGCCGCGCCGCCGGCCCCCCCGGTGCGGGCAGCGCCGGCGCCAGAGCCGGCCGCGGGCACTGGCCAGGACGGCCCCCGGGTACAGGCAGCGCCAGCCCCGGGCGCGGGCACTGGCCAGGACGGCCCCCGGGTACAGGCAGCGCCAGCCTCGGGCGCGGGCACTGGCCAGGACAGCCCCCGGGTGCCCGCGGACCAGCCACTCGCTGCCCCGCCGTCGGCGGGCTCAGGCTCGGCGGGCTCATCATCGGCAGCACCAGCAGCAGCTGCCCCGCCCGCGCCAGCCGCGCCAGCAGCACCGGCAGCGGCTGGGCCGGCAGCGCCTGCCCCGCCGGCAGGCGCCCGGGAGGTCCGCCTCCGCGGCGCTGCCGCCCGGACGGCGCTGAACATGACCACGAGCCTCACTGTCCCCACCGCCACCAGCGTTCGCGCCGTCCCGGCCAAGCTGCTTGTCGACAACCGCATCGTGATCAACAACCACCTGAGCCGGGGCCGTGGCGGGAAGGTCTCCTTCACCCATCTCATCGGCTATGCCGTGGTCAGGGCCCTGGCCGCCGCGCCGGAAATGAACTACTCCTATGCCGAGGCGGCCGGAAAGCCGGTCCTTGTCGAGCCCGAGCATGTCAATCTCGGTCTCGCGATCGACACGCGCAAGGATGACGGATCACGGCAGCTGCTCGTGCCGAGCATCAAGTCAGCGGAGGGCATGGATTTCCGCCAGTTCTGGATGGCGTATGAGGATGTCGTCCGCAAGGCGCGGGCCGGCAAGCTCACCGTCGAAGACTTCGCCGGCACCACGATCAGCCTGACCAACCCGGGCACCATCGGCACCGAGCACTCGGTGCCCAGGCTGATGGCCGGGCAGGGATGCATCGTCGGCGTCGGCGCGATGGAGTACCCGGCCGCCTATCAGGGCGCGTCCGAGGAGACCATGGCCAGGCTGGCGATCAGCAAGACGGTCACGCTGACGTCCACCTACGATCACCGGATCATCCAGGGCGCGCAGTCCGGCGACTTCCTGCGCCTGATCCACCGCCTGCTGCTCGGTGCGGACCGCTTCTACGACGAGGTCTTCCAGGCGCTGCGGATCCCGTATGAGCCGGTCCGCTGGGTCAAGGACATCCCGGCCGGGCACGAGGACGACCTCAGCAAGGCGGCCCGCGTGCACGAGCTCATCCACGCCTACCGGGTGCGCGGCCATCTCATGGCGGACACCGACCCGCTGGAGTACAAGCAGCGCAAGCATCCGGACCTGGATATCAACGAGCACGGCCTGACGCTCTGGGACCTGGAGCGGGACTTCGCCACCGGCGGCTTCGGAGGCTGCCCGCGGATGCGGCTGCGCGACATACTCGGCGTGCTGCGCGACTCGTACTGCCGCACCGTCGGCATCGAGTACATGCACATGCAGAACCCGGAGGAACGCGCATGGCTGCAGGAGCGCATCGAGCGGCCGCACGGCCGGGCCGACCATGACGAGCAAATCCGCATCCTGTCCAGGCTCAACGTCGCCGAGGCGTTCGAGATGTTCCTGCAGACGAAGTTCGTCGGCCAGCGCCGGTTCTCGCTGGAGGGCGCCGAGTCGCTGATCCCGCTGCTCGATGCGGTGCTCACCGAGGCTGCCCGCGGGCAGATGGACGAGGCCGTCATCGGCATGGCGCACCGGGGCAGGCTCAACGTGCTCGCGAACATCGTCGGCAAGTCATACGCGCAGATCTTCGGTGAGTTCGAGGGCAACCTGGACCCGAGCAGCACGCACGGCTCCGGTGACGTGAAGTACCACCTGGGCGCGGACGGCGTGTACGAGGCGGGCGATGGCACTGCGATCAAGACATCGCTGGTGGCCAACCCGAGCCACCTGGAGGCGGTCGACCCGGTGGCCGAGGGCGTCGTCCGGGCCAAGCAGGACGTCATCGACAGGGGCGAGCCGGGATTCACCGTGCTGGCCGTGCTCATTCACGGCGACGCCGCCTTCGCCGGCCAGGGCGTGGTCGCCGAGACGCTGGAGCTGTCACAGCTGCGCGGCTACCGGACCGGCGGCACGGTGCACATCATCGTGAACAACCAGGTCGGCTTCACCACGGCGCCCGAGTACTCCAGGTCGAGCGTGTACTCGACGGATGTCGCCAGGATGATCCAGGCTCCGATCTTCCATGTCAACGGCGACGATCCGGAGGCGGTCGTCCGGGTCGGCAGGCTCGCGTTCGCCTACCGGCAGGCGTTCAATAAGGACGTCGTCATCGACATGATCTGCTACCGGCGGCGCGGGCACAACGAGGCAGATAACCCGTCCTTCACTCAGCCGCTGATGTACGACCTGATCGATGCGAAGAGGTCGACGCGCAAGCTCTACACCGAATCACTGATCGGGCGCGGTGACATCACGATGGAGGAGGCCGAGCAAGCGCTCCGGGATTACCAGCTTGAGCTCGAGCGCGCCTTCACCGAGACGAAGGCCGCGGCAGGCGCACCCGCCGAACCCGGCGCGGTGGTCAGGCCGCGGCCGGAGGC
>DATGVY010000165.1:0-8739 GCA_035299845.1 Streptosporangiaceae bacterium | reverse complement strand
CCGTCTTCGTCGCCATGGTCCTGCTCGGCCTGGACGTGCGTGTCGATCGCGTCCGTGATCGCGCGGTCCGCACCTCGCGCCTCATGCTTACTGGCGGAGTCAGGTATTCCAACTGTCTGAATGCCTTCAGTTGATCATCGTCGCCCTGTCGGTCACTGCGCCCTTTGCTGATGCTTTAGGACGATTTCCTGCAGCCCGCCTGGCAGTTATCGGAGCGCCGGCTAGTCGTTGATCTTTCCCTTCTGACGGTTAATTCGTGCATCATACGGGCTTAGCGTTGTATCGTCCCTGGTCAGAGAGCTGACCGGATGTGGCGGCGGGATCGTCGGGCGCCCAAGGTGACCTGCTGACCTGCGGTTTCCCTCCCGGCCGATGCGATTCCCGAGGGTTGCTGTAGGTGTTCATGGTCAGCGCGATCTGGCTGTGGCCGAGGATTTCCATGACCACGCGGGCACGGACGTGCTGGGCGAGCAGCAAGCTCGTGGCGGTGTACACCGAGGACAGTCGCCATGCGTCTACTACATGGCAGGACTAGCGGGGGCAGGGTCATGAGCCAAGGGTTGAGTCTGTACAAACCAGGCCAGGATGTCCCGTGCCTGCCAGCACAACGATCCCGCTTCGCCGCCTCCCTACCCAGGCGCTCTTCAGCCCGACACCGGCTGGCCTGCGCCCCGCGCCGCAGGGATGCTCTTGCGTTCCGTGGCCCTCATGCGGGCGTTCCCTAACCACGGATGCGGCACGGGCATCGCACCACCCAAGGACTCGCCATGACTGATCCCTATCCGCCGGGCGACCGGCGCGAAGAACCAGCCTTCGCCCCCGACCAAGCCAGACTGAACACGGTTCCAGGGCTCCTGCAAACGTCCGGACTGGCATCTGACGCCACGTCCGGCCAGACTTCCCGGCGTTATAGCGTGCCCCCGGACCCGGGCTGCTACGAAATACGCTTCAGGCTGACCGGTCTTGACGCCTATGGCCTTAGCGTTGGGCTCCTGCTGATTGCCCTCAGCATCTTTCGGTATCAGCCGTCGCTCTATGAGTGGGTGATCATCGTCGCGCTTGGCGGGCTCCTCGCCCTGCGGTACGTGATCCCGCTTGTCAGCCGCAAGATCCTGTTTCGCGCCGACCCGGCAGGCATCACGCTCGGCACTCTCGGCCAGTTTGGGTTCTCCTCCTCCATCGTGTTCATCCCCTGGACAGATATCAAGAAGATCGCCCTGTACAAGATCACCCGCTGGACTAGGCGGTTCGGCCGAACGGGGTCATACATGGTAATCGTGCCGCGTGGCGCAGCATACGGCAGAGCCCGGAGGATCGATACCTGGCGACTGGACCCCGAGCGCCTGGCCGCCGTCGCTGCGGCGGCTGCGCCCGATGTCCCCGTCGTCGACGCCGGAGACATAGATCCTTGGGTTGACGCGGACATGAAGAGAGTCCTCCAGATGATCAGCAAATAGGCGCCAGGCAACGCCATGAGGAAGACCCACTCACGGACCGGGTGAAGGGGTCACCCTTTCACTTGCCTCACCGTGCCACGATCACTCAGCCGCCAGACTCAGCGTTGAGCGCCGCTGCCAGAGTCCGATCATCCAGGGCGGCTGCCGACGCGCCCTGCGTACCCCGGGCAGGCGGGCCGTGCAGCCAAGCTTCGCAACCCAGAGCCCAGACGACCGTGGACCGTCGCCCATCCCGACCGCCATTCCGGCACGGGCTCGCGAAAGAATCTTGCCGCTTTCGCGAACCATCGCGCGCCGTAATGCAATAGAGAGGCGATGGACGACGATGAGCTGATCGCCCGCGTCGCGGCTGGCGACGATACGGCGCTCCGGGTGCTGTTCTCGCGGCATGCGCCGTGGCTGGCGGCCCGGCTGCGTTCGGTGTTGTCCGCCGCGGATGTCGAGGACGTCCTGCAGGAGACCTTCCTGGCGGTCTGGACGGGCGCGCGCGGTTACCGGCCGGAAGGCCTGGCCGGCGGCTGGGTGTGGGGGATCGCGCGCCGCCAGGCCGCGCTGTTCCTGCGCCGCCGCGGCCCGGCCGCGTTGGTCCTGCCGGCTGTGGTCGCCGCGGACGGACGCCATGCCGGCGATCCGGCTGAGGCGGTGCTGTCCCGAGCGGAGATCGCCGACGCGGTCGCTGTCCTCGGGCCCGAGGGCAGTCCGGATCGCGAGGTCTGGCAGCTGATGTATGTCGAGGACCGGCCGGTCGCGGAGGTGGCGGAGCTGACGGGGGTTCCGGTCGGCACGGTGAAGAGCCGCGCGCACCGGGCGCGGCGGCGGCTGCGGTCCGCGCTGCGAAGCAGCGAGCGAGTTCAGCGTGGCCGCGCCGCGGAAGATGGCCGCGCGACGGAAGGAGGCGCATGATGAGCGATCCGGACACGGGCCGGGATTACCCGGCCGCCTCGCGGAGGGGGCGTTGGGGCGGCGGCCCGCCAGATGTTGATCTGGGCAGGGTGTGGACCGGGGTCGCCGCGCAGGTGTGGCGCCGCGAGCCGGGGTGGCTGGAGCGGGCGGCCGGGCGGCTGCTGCGCTCTCCGGGCCTGGCCCGTGCGCTGCTGACCACCCCGTCGCTGCTGGTGCCGTGGCTGATCGCCAGCGTCGTGGTGCTTGGCGCGGGGGCTGGGGCCACGCTGGGCACCGGGACGCCGTACGTGGCCCTGCTGGCTCCGGCGGTGGCGGGTGCGGGCATCGCGTACGCCTACGGACCGGGGATAGACCCGGCGTGGGAGCTGTCGCAGAGCATGGCGGTCAGCGACCGGATGGTACTGCTGGTCCGGGCGCTGGCCGTGTTCGGGCTGAACGCGGCGCTTGGCCTGGCTGCCTCCGCCGCCTCGGGGGCCGCTGTGGCGATCACCTTCGGCTGGCTGGTCCCGATGACCGCGGTCTGCGCGCTCGCGCTGGCTGCCGCGACGCTGGCCCGGTCCGCGAACGTGGGCGTCGTCGCGGGCCTGTCCGGATGGGCCATAACGGTGCTCGGCGGGCGGGTTGCCGACGGCAGGCTGACAGCCGCGGTCACCAGCGCCTCGCTTGTGCTGCCCTATCTGTTGTTCGCGGCGGCGTGCGGCGCCGTCGCCTGGTATGCGACCCGGATCCCGAGAGGAACATCATGAACATTGAGCTGACGGAACTGACCCGGCGGTTCGGCCGCACCCGGGCGGTGGACGGGGTGAGCCTGCAGGCCGGGCCCGGGGTGTTCGGGCTGCTGGGCCCGAACGGCGCAGGCAAGACCTCGCTGCTGCGGACGATGGCCACCGTTCTGCCGCCGACCTCGGGAAAGCTGCGGCTGCTCGGCCGCGATCCCGGCGGCTATGGCCCGCGGCGGGAGATCCGCCGCCGGCTCGGGTACCTGCCGCAGAGCCTCGGCTACTACCCGGGGTTCACGGTCGCGGAGTTCGTGGAGTACTTCGGGCTGCTCAAGGACATGCCGCCGGGCCGGGTGCCACGGGCCGTGGCGGTCGCCATCGAGCACGTCGGTCTCGGCGACAAGGCCCGCGCCAAGCTGCGCACGCTGTCCGGCGGCATGCTGCGCCGGGCCGGGATCGCGCAGGCGATCGTGAACGAGCCCGAACTGCTGCTGCTCGATGAGCCGACCGCCGGGCTGGACCCCGAGCAGCGGGTGGCGTTCCGCGGCCTGCTGCGGGAGTTCGGCCAGCGGTCCACCGTGATCGTCTCCACCCACCTGGTCGAGGACGTCGGCGCCGCCTGCACCGAGGTGGCCCTGATGGACGCCGGGAAGATCGTCTTCCACGGCACCCCTGAGGAGCTGACCGCCCGGGGCGAGGGCAGCGGAGCGGCGGGCGATGCCCCGCTGGAGCGGGGCTACAGTGCGGTGCTCGCGGCGGCGCGATCCGTCACGGCGGCACGGGCATGACCGCCGCGACCGACGCCCCGGTGCGGCCCCGGGCGCCGCGCGCCGCGCGGGCGGTCCCGCTGACCGCGGCGCGGCTGCTGCGGATAGAGCTGCGCCGGGGTGCGATGCCGTGGATCCTGCCGCTGGTCGCCGCGCTGTTCTGGTTCGACTCCTACCGGCCCAGCACGGCCATGCCGCCGCTGTGGATGTGGCGGACGTTCTGGAACATGGGCCAGGGCCACACGATCGTCGACTTCGGGCCGTTCGTGGCCGGCGTGGCGGCCTGGATGGGGTCGCGGGACGGCAGGCGCGGAACCGCCGACCTGGTGACGGCCGCCGCCCGGCCGCGGTACGCAACCCAGCTCACCACCTGGGCCGCGACCGCCATCTCGGCGGTGGGAGCCTACCTGGCCTTCGTGGGCGTGATGTTCGCGGTTTACGCACACCAGGGCGTGCAGGGCTCGCCGCCGTGGTGGTGGGTGGCGGTCGGCGCGGCGGCCGTGACCGCGTTCAGCGCGGCCGGTTTCGCCGTCGGAGCGTTCTTCCCCAGCCGGTTCGCCGCGCCGCTGGCCGCGTTCGGCTCCTTCCTGGCGCTGGCTATGTCGTCGCAGACCGGGTTCCGGAGCCAGAGCGGCTGGGCGCTGATCCTGCCGACCAACTCCAACGGCAACTATCAGCCCATGTCCGGGATTTTCTACCCCTACCTACCGGACTTGCCGATCGCCCGGGTGATGTTCCTGGCCGGGATCGCGACCGCGGCACTCGGCCTGCTCGGCCTGCCCGCCCAGGCCGGCGGGCCATCGCTGCGGCGGGCCGCCGCGGTGGTCACGCTGGCCGGGGTGGCGGCGGCCGGGACCGCGGCCGGGCTGGCCGGCACCGCCCGGCCCGGCCCGCACGGCATGGTCATTCCTGCGCTGCACGACGCGGCCAATGACCGGCCGATCCGCTACACCCCTGTCTGCGGCCACACCGCCGGTGTTCCGGTGTGCCTGAACCCGGCCTATCGCCGCTACTTGCCGGACGTGACGGCCGCGCTGGCGCCGGTGCTCGCCGAGGTGGCCGGCCTGCCGGGCGCGCCGGCCCGTGCGACCCAGGTAGCCGGGAGGTACTCGAAGGGCGAGGGCGGCGGTGGCCAGGCGATGACGATCAACGGGCGGCCGCCGGTGCTTCGCATGGTGCTGGACTCGCTGAGCACCCTGCCGGGCTCGACCGGCTTTACGGCCGGCCGCGAGGCCACGACACAGTTCGCTGACCTGATCCGGCTGCTGTCCGTGCACGCGTTCGTGAGTGCTGGCAACGGCGCCGGGACGCCTGCGCAGCGGGCGGTGCAGGCGGCCCTGCTGCAGGGCGCAGGGGTGCCGTTCGCCGCGCAGCCCACGGCGCTGGCCATTGCCGGGCTGCCGCCGTCGGGGCCGTCAACCGGGAATGGGCCCGGCACGGCGAGCGGGCCGGTCTACGCCGCGGCCCGGCGGCTCGCCGCGCTGCCGGCCGCCGCGCGGCACGCCTGGCTCGCGGCTCACCTGGCCGCGCTGCGGGCAGGTCACCTCACGCTGGCGCAGCTGCCATGACCGCCGCCGGGATCCACCGGTCACCGCCGGAAGCCACGCCGGCCCAGGCGGCGGCCCGGCCCGCCATCGCCGGAGCGCGCCTGGCCTGGCTGTACCTGGCCAGCCGGCGGGCCCCGGCCGCGGTCGGCCTGCTGGCGGCGCTCGGCGCGGTGCTGTGGGCCGCGCTGCACTGGCACTGGAACATCGCCGGCGGCCCCGCCGCGCAGCAGGTGGTGCCGCTGGTGATCGAGACCGGCGCCGCCGCGGTCGTCGCGGTCACCACCTACGGCCCGTTCGGTGAGCCGGAACGGGCCACCGGCCGGTGGCTGCCGTACCTGCGGCTGGGCGCCGCCATGCTGTTCACCGCGGCCGCGGTCGGCGCGCTGGCCGCCGGGGCCACGGGCGGCTACCTGCCCGGCGGCACCCTGGCCATGCTCCGCAACGTGGCCGGCCTGGCTGGCACCGGCCTGCTGGCCGCCGCCGTGCTGGGCGGCGCGTTCGGCTGGGCTGGGCCGATGGCCTACCTGCTGGTCACCGAGTCCGCGCTCGCCGCGGGCTGGACCACGCCGTGGATCTGGCCGGCCCGGCCCCCCCACGACCGGGGCGCGGCGATCTGCGCCGCCCTGGTTTTCGCCGCCGGAACAGCCGTCATCACGCTCTGCGGCAGCCGCGAGCACGCTGCCGGGTGACGCTGCCAACCACCGCCCGCCAGGCTACGGCTCGGGGCCGGCGTCGGGCTGTGCTGCGGGGCGGCGGTGAGGCGGTTCACCGCGCGTCGTTAACGGCCCGTCACCTGCTCAGCCCATGCGGGTGGCAGCCTCACGGGATACTTCCGGTGCAACGTGTAACGACACAGTCGGATATAGAACTGTCCGAATGGGTGGGTGGCGGGTTCATCGTCAGGGCCGTGTGAGCCTGGCTAGCAGGGCGGGCATGACCTTTGTGTCGCTTGGCAGGTCGGTGGTGCGCAGGTCGTCGATCCGCCAGGCGCGGAAGACGGTGCGGAGTCCGGTTTCGGTGATGTTGTTGCGGGTTCCGGTGCAACGGCGCGTAGCAGCAGGCGTCCGCCGGGCCGCAGGGCGCGGGCGAGTTCGCGGGCGTAGCGGTTGCGGTCATCGTTGCCGAGGTAGTGGTAACAGCCGCGGTCGAGGGCAGCGTCGATGCTGGCGTCGCTGAGCGGGAGCGCGCGCACGTCGGCATGGATGAAGGTGACCGCGGGGTGAAGCGCGCGGGCTTTGCGGACGGCGGGAGCGGAGCTGTCCAGGCCGATCGCCTGCCAGCCACGGGCAGTGAGTTCGGCGAGTTCAGTGCCGAGGCCGCATCCGATGTCGGCGACCGTGCCGCGGGGCTGGAGCCAGCGGTCATCGATCGCGGCGAGAAGCTCGGGAGTGGGTCCGGAGTGGTGCCACCAGCGGTAGACGTCACTGTCGTAGGGATCGGTCACGGCGGTGCTCCGTTGCCTGGGGCTGGTGTGATGATGCTTGCCGGGGCGGTCGGCGGCGGCGTAGCTGGTCCAGTCGCCGGCGAAGGCATGTTGCGACGGCGACGGCGATGTGGATGCCGAGTATGCGGGCGAGCAGGGCGGCGGGGAGTTCGGTGGCGAGCTGGAATAGCAGATCTCGACGCCTATGAGAATTTCGGGAAGGATTTCCTATGGGGCGCTAATGGTTGATCCTCTCTTTGCTTGCACCTGGCGTCGCCTACATTTGCCAGGTTTCATCTATCTGCTTGCCAGTGTTGGCATCGAGGAAATTCCACTCGACGCAAGGATTGGGCGGGAGCGTTGCACCGGCGCGCGGAGCACGACGATGGAACGCGGGCCCACGGTGACTTCGCCGCCCGCATGAACCTCCGGCGCTGCGCTCGCCGCGGCGGGCTCGTAGGTATCCATCTCGGCGCGCCACGTCTGCCCACCCGGGGTGCGGCCGGGCGGCACCGTCTGTGGTGCGCGGGTGATGGGAATGGTGAACGCGAGCGGCTCCCACCACGCGTTGATGAGGACGAGGAAGTCGTCGTCGATCATGAGCGAACCATCCCGGGCCCGGTCGGGGTCGTCGGATCCGTCGAGGTAGATGGTCAGCGCCAGGGCGTTTTCGTCGTCCCAGTCCGCGGCCGTCATCGCCGGGCCGGCTGGTGTGAACCAGCCGAGCTCGGACGCCTCCGCCCCGGCGAGGAACCGGCGGCGGCGGAACACGGGGTGTGCCTGACGGAAGGCGATCAGGCGCTTGGTGAATTCAACCAGCTCGGAGTCGACGGCGGACCAGTTGAACCAGGAGATCTCGTTGTCCTGGCAGTAGGCGTTATTGTTGCCCTGCTGGGTGCGGCCCATCTCGTCGCCGCCGAGCAGCATCGGGATGCCGAAGGACAGCAGCAAGGTGGTGAGCATCGCCCGGGACTGGCGCGCCCGCAGGGCCAGGACGCCTGGATCCTTCGCGGGGCCCTCTACCCCGCAGTTCCATGACCGGTTGTCGCCGGTCCCGTCCCTGTTCGACTCGCCGTTAGCCTCGTTGTGCTTGTCGTTGTAAGAGACAAGGTCGCGCAGGGTGAAACCGTCGTGGACCGTGATCAGGTTTACCGACGCGGTGGGCCGCCGCCGCGCACCGCCATAAAGGTCGGCCGACCCGCAGAATCTGGTGGCGAACTCGGCGACGCCGATGGGGTGGCTGCGCCAGAAGTCGCGCATGGAGTCGCGGTATCTGCCGTTCCATTCGCGCCACAGCGGCGGGAACCGGCCGAGGTCGTAGCTGTCCATCTGGCCGACGTCCCACGGCTCGGCGATCAGCTTGGCCCGCGACACCACCGGATCCTGGGAAACCAGGTCGAAGAACGCCGACAGCCGGTCGAAGCCGCCTTCCTGGCGGGCGAGCGTTGGAGCGAGGTCGAAGCGGAATCCGTCGACGCGCATCTCGGTGAGCCAGTACCGCAGCGAATCCATGATCAGCTGCAGCGTCACGGGGTCGCCGGCGTTGAGCGAGTTGCCGGTGCCCGTGGTGTCGATGTAATAGCGCGGGTTGCCGGGGTCCAGGCGATAGTAGGCGTGGTTGTCGAGACCCCGGTAGCACAGCGTTGGCCCGAGTTCGCCGCCTTCGGCGGTGTGGTTGAAGACGACATCGAGCAGCACCTCAAGACCCGCGGTGTGCAATGCGTTCACCATGGTCTTGAACTCGGCCACCTGGCCGCCGGGCCGCCCGGCTCGCACCTGCGCCGAGTATCCATGATGGGGCGCGAAGTACCCGATCGTGTTATAGCCCCAGTAGTTGGTGAGCCCTCGCCCGGCCAGGAACGGCTCAGGCACGTTCTGATGCACGGGCAGCAGTTCGACGGCGGTCACGCCGAGGTCCAGCAG
>DATGVY010000164.1:0-4884 GCA_035299845.1 Streptosporangiaceae bacterium | reverse complement strand
CGGCGGTCGGCACGTCCCAGACCTGATTGGCGTCGAGCGCGATTCCTGCCTTCTCCCCGACGACGTCACGGGCGATCCCGCAGCGCCGGATATCGTCCTCAAGCCGGGCCCCGACCTTCAGCTTGACCAGCGGGAAACCCTCCCGGACCGCCGCGGCGCACAGCCCGGCCATTCGTTCGTCGGTGTAGCCGAGCCAGCCCGGCGAAGTCGCGTAGGCCGGATAGCCGTCGCGCTCCAGGATCTCGCCGCGTTCCGCCTTGCCTACCGCGCCGCGTTCAAGCAGCTCAACGGCCTCATCGCGGGTGAGGGCGTCGGTGAGGTAGCGGAAGTCGACCAGGTCGGCGATCTCGGCGGGGGACAGGTCGGCCAGCAGCCGCCAGAGCGGCTTTCCTGCGCGCCGGGCGGCCAGGTCCCAGCAGGCGTTCAGCACGGCCCCGATCGCCATGTGCACGACCCCCCGCTCTGGGCCGAGCCAGCGCAGCGGGCTGTCGCCGACCAGCTGGCGGGACAGCCCGCCCAGGTCGGACAGTATCTCCTCGACGTCGCGGCCAGCCAGAAACGGCTCAAGCGCGCGGACGGCACCCAGCTGGATGTCGTTCCCCCGGCCGATCGTGAAGACGTGCGCGTGGCCGGCCAGGCCGTCCGGGCCATCGGTCCGCAGCACCAGATAGGCGGCCGAGTAATCAGGGCTCGGGTTCATCGCGTCCGAGCCGTCCAGGTTCGCCGACGTCGGGAAGCGGATGTCATGAGTCTCGAAGCCGAGGATCTTCGTCACTGCCGTATACATCCGATCTTTGCGCGCTGCTGGCTGGCTTAGCCGGGCGCCGGCCGGCCGGTTTGGCGAGACCTGGCTAGCTGCCCCGGCCGGGCGGCCGCATCCGCAGGCCGGACATGCCGCCGTCGACCGCCAGCGCCATGCCAGTGACCCCGCTGGCCAGCGGGCTCGCGAGATATGCGATCGCGGCGGCCACCTCGTCGGCCGTTACCAGCCGCCCGGTCGGCTGGCGTGCGGCCAGCGCGGCCCGCTCGGCCTCGGGATCCGGCGCGGCGTCGAGCAGCCGGGCCACCCACGGCGTGTCGGCCGTCCCCGGAGTCACGCACGCGACCCTGATGTGCTCGCGCACGTGATCGGCGGCCATCGCCATGGTCAGCGCGTAGAGTGCGCCCTTGCTGGCCGAGTAGAGCGCGCGTTGCGGCAAGCCAGCCGTCGCCACGATGGAACACGTGTTGACGATGACCGCCTGGCCATGGCGCGCCACGGCTAGGCGCAGCTCCGGCAGCGCGGCGCGGCTCACCCGCACCGCGCCCAGCACGTTGACGTCAAGGACGTGCCGCCATTCGTCGTCGTCGTTGTCCTCGACCGTGCCCGCCGCTCCGATGCCCGCGTTGTTTACCAGGATGTCGATCCCGCCGAGCGCGCCCGCCGCCGCCCGGACCGCCGCGCGCACGGCCAGGTCATCGGTGACGTCGGCCACGAGCGGGTGCAGGGCGCCTGCGTCCGCCGGGGACCCGGCCTCGTCCTGGCCGGCCCGGGGCCCGCCGCTGGCCCAGGGCCCGCCGCTGGCCCAGGGGATGTCCCGGTCAAGGATCGCTACCCGGCCGCCGCGCGCGGCGAGCAGCCGCGCGGTGGCCAGCCCGATTCCCGAGGCGCCGCCGGTGACCAGCGCCGCAAGGCCGTCGAACTCGGCCGGCGGTACTGGCATGAGCGCTCCTCCCGTGCGGGCAGCGCACGGTGTCCGCAGGACAACGCGCCCGCCCGCTGGTAGACATCTGATGTAGCGTCCCACCCGGCCGTTTCGCGTCGCAACGCACGGGGTGGGCGGGGCAGGCGCGTACAGGAGGGGAGCGCCGATGCGGATCGCGCTCTTTATCACCTGCCTGACCGACACCTTCTTCCCCGACACGGGCAAGGCCATGACGGCGCTGCTAGAACGGCTCGGCCACCAGGTGGTCTTCCCGCCGGGCCAGGCCTGCTGCGGGCAGATGCATTTCAATACCGGCTACCGCCGCGAGACCGTGCCGATGGTGCGCGGCTTCGCCAGGGCATTCGGCGGCTTCGACGCGATCGTCACCCCGTCGGCGTCCTGTGCCGCGATGGTCCGCGAGTATCACCAGGCGGTTGCGGCGGAAGCGGGCGACCCTGGCCTGGCCCGGGCGGCCGGGGAGATCGCGCCGCGCGTGCACGACTTGTCCGGGCTGCTGGTGAACGTGCTCGGCGTCGTCGACGTCGGCGCGTATTTCCCGTACCGGGTCGCCTATCACCCCAGCTGCCACTCCCTGCGCATGCTCCGGGTTGGCGACGCGCCGGTCCGCCTGCTGCGCGCCGTCCGCGGGCTCGATCTCGTCGACCTGCCGGGCGCGGCGGAGTGCTGCGGATTCGGCGGGACTTTCGCCATCAAGAACGCGGGTACCTCGGCGGCGATGTGCGCCGACAAGGTCGCTGCGGTGCGCGGCACCGGCGCCCAGGTGCTCTGCGCGGCCGACAACTCGTGCCTGATGCACCTTGGCGGCGCGCTGACCAGGCAGCGGGCGGGCGTTACCACCCGGCACCTGGCCGAGATCCTGGCGAGCACGCGATGACCGGGCACGCGATGACCGGGCGGGAGCATGCCGCCAGTTCGCGGGCCGCAACCGGGCGGGCGGAGAGCACGCGATGACCGGGCACGCCGCCAGGGATAACGCCATGAGCATGCCTACCTACATCGGCATGCCGGCTTTCCCGGCCGCCGCGGCCGCCGCGCTCGGCAATGATCAGCTGCGCCGCAACCTGGCGCACGCCACCCGCACCATCAGGGTCAAGCGGGCTGGCGCCGTAGCCGAGCTGGCCGACTGGCAGCAGCTCAGGGCGGCGGGCAAGGCGATCAAGGACCACACGCTTGCGCACCTGGACACCTACCTGACCAGGCTCGAGCAGCGGGTCACCGACGCTGGCGGGCATGTGCACTGGGCCCAGGACGCCGCCGAGGCCAACAGCATCGTCGCCGCACTTGTCCGCGCGGCCGGGGCGGACAGCGTCGTCAAGGTGAAATCGATGACCACGCAGGAGACCGGCCTGAACGAGGCGCTGGCGGCCGAGCGCATCACGGCGCTGGAGACCGACCTGGCCGAGCTGATCGTCCAGCTGGGCCACGACCGGCCGAGTCATATCCTGGTCCCCGCCATCCACCGCAACCGGGCCGAGATCAGGGACATCTTCCTGGCCGGGATGGCCGGCGTGCCCAGCGGCCTCACCGACGCCCCGGCCGAGCTCGCCGCCGCCGCCCGCGCCCACCTGCGCCGCGCGTTCCTGTCCGCCAGGGTCGGCATCTCCGGCGCCAACTTCGCCATCGCCGAGACCGGCACCCTGGTGGTGGTCGAGTCCGAGGGCAACGGCCGGATGTGCCTGACGCTGCCGGAGACGCTGATCTCCGTCGTGGGCATCGAGAAGGTGCTGCCCGGCTGGCGCGACCTGGAGGTGTTCCTTGCATTGCTGCCGCGCTCGTCCACGGCCGAGCGGATGAACCCGTACACCTCGACCTGGACCGGGGTGCAGCCGGGCGACGGCCCCCGCGAGTTCCACCTTGTCCTGCTCGACAACGGCCGGACCAGCGCGCTCGCCGACGCGATCGGCCGCCAGGCGCTGCGCTGCATCCGCTGCTCGGCCTGCCTCAACGTGTGCCCGGTCTACGAGCGGGTCGGCGGGCATGCGTACGGCTCGCCCTATCCTGGCCCGATCGGCGCGATCCTCACGCCCCAGTTGCGCGGGGTGACCTCGCCGGCCGACGCGTCGCTGCCGTACGCCTCGACGCTGTGCGGAGCGTGCTACGACGTGTGCCCGGTCGCCATCAACATCCCGGAAGCGCTGGTGCACCTGCGCGGCGAGGTCGTGGAAGCAAAAAGATCAACTGCCTTTGATCCGGAACGGATGGTCATGCGCCAGGCAGCCTGGGTACTGCGCTCTGGCCGCAGGCTTGGCCTGGCGCAGCGCGCCGCCTCGGCGAGCCGGATGCTGACCGGGCGGTCAGGCCGGATCCGGCGACTGCCGCCGCCGCTCGGCGGCTGGACCAAGACCCGTGACGCGCCCGCGCCGCCACCCGAGTCGTTCCGCGCCTGGTGGGCCAGGACACGCCGGGATGCGAAGTGACCACCGGCGGGTCAGACGGCCGTCCCGGTCCGGACCGGGACGTCGGCAACAGCGGCAACGCCAGCGACGTGAACAAGGCCGGCCGTGGCGGATGCGAAGTGACCACCGGCGGGTCAGGCGCCCGTCCCGGTCCGGACCGGGACGTCGGCAACAGCGGCAACGCCAGCGACGTGAACAAGGCCGGCCGTGGCGAGAGCAGCAGCAGGGACCGGGCCAGCCGTCGTGCTGACTCCGGCGCGGGTGCTGTCCCCGGCGCGGCAAGCATCTCGCGGCTCAGTTCGCGGGAGCAGATCCTGCGCCGGGTCCGGGCCGCTACCGGGCGTGGCGCCGGTCCGGCTGAGGCCGCCGCCGACGCGGAATACGGCGCGCTGCCGCGCGACTACCTGCGTGCGCATCACGACCCGGCCGAGCACGACATCGTCGCCCTGTTCGCCGAGCGCGCTGCCGATTACCGCGCCGTCGTCCAGCGCATCCCGGCCGAAGGCCTGCCCGGGGCCATCGCCCAGGTGCTGACCGCCGGCCCGCTCGCGGGAGGCGCGCTCGCGGGAGGCGCGGGAGGCGCGGGAGGCGCGGGAGGCGCGCTCGCGGCTGGCGCGCTCGTGGTGCCGGCCGGGCTGCCGCCGGACTGGCTGGCGCAGGTCACCGCGGACCGCCCGGACGTGCTGCTCACCGGAGACGACCCGCCGCTGTCCGCTGAAGCGCTCGACGCTGTGGCCGGAGTGATCACCGGCTGCGCGGTCGCGATCGCGGAGACCGGGACG
>DATGVY010000163.1:0-2488 GCA_035299845.1 Streptosporangiaceae bacterium | reverse complement strand
CTCCCAGGCCGGGCGGCCCGGCCCCGGCTCGGTGTGGCTCGCAGGCCGCACATCCTGCCCACAGCAACGCCGCCCGGCCGCCAGCGGGGACTCAACCCCCGGGCGCGATGCCGGCCATGGCGATCAGGTGATGGAGCGGGTGGCGCCCAGATATGCCGAGCTTGGGGTCGTCAGCACTGCGCTTCTGCTTCTGGTCTCGCCAGGACCTGCTCGTGGCCGCGTTCCGGTACGCGGAGCGGTCCGGGTGCGAGGCGACGGCCAGAGCCGGCCGGCGATGGCGCGGCTGGCTTGGCCCTGTCCGGCGGGGTTTTATCCAGACCTTACGAAATCAGGGGCCATGGCGGCCATGTACTCAGGCTTCCGGGTCACCGGAGTCTGCCAGGCGGCAGGCTAGCAGAGGAATCGTGGATCCCGGCCACAGCCTCGACTACGTGATCACCGTGCTGGCGGCGCTGCTGGTAGGCACCGGCTTCGTCCTGCAGCAGCGCGCGGCCGCGATGCAGCCTGCGTCCCGCTTCCCGAGCATCCGGCTGATCATTGACCTGTTCCGGAAGCCGCGCTGGCTGGCCGGCATCGGGTTGCTGGCGGGGGGCGACATCCTCGCCGCCTGGTCGATCGGCCATCTTGAGCTGTCGCTGGCAGAGCCGCTGCTGACGACGTACCTGATCTTCGCGCTGTTGCTCGCGGTACCGCTGTCCGGGCACGCCTTCCGGCTGCGCGAGGTGATCGGCGCTGTCATCCTGGTCACCGGCGTGGCGCTGCTGTCGGCGTCCCGGTCCGCCAAGCCGATCGGCCTGTCGTTCGGGTCAGTCTCGCACTGGCCGGCCGCGGCCGGGATCGCCGCCATCGCCGTCATCCTGGTGGAGGCGGGAAGGCGGCGATCGGGACGGCTTCGTGCCGCGCTGACCGGGACGGCCGCCGGCCTGGTGCTCGGCATCCAGGACGCGCTGACCCGGCAGGCGCTCGAGGCCCTGCAGGGGAACTCGTTCACCGTGCTGTTCTCGACCTGGCCGGCCTACGCGCTGGCCGGTGCCGGCGCGCTCGGCATCTGGCTGACGCAGAACGCGTTCAGCGCGGGGCCGCTGCAGGCGTCCCTGCCCGCGATCTCCGCCGGGGAGCCGCTGATCGGCATCCTGCTCGGCGTGATCGTCTTTGGTGACCGGATCCAGATATCGCCGGGCTTGCTCGCTATCCAGGCAGGCGGGGTCGCCGCGCTGGTCGCCGGGGTCGTCACGGTGGCCAGCGACCCGGCCCTGTCCCAGCCGCGCGAACAGGCCAGCAAGCTCCGGTCCGCCGTCCGCGATACCGCCAGTCACGCCACCCCGAGGTCACAGCCCGGCCGTTCCGGCGCGGACGGCGCGGTTGGCGGGTCGCCCGGCGACGCCATATCCAGCGGCGCGTCGCCGGAGGGTGCACCGGGCAACCCGGCGCAGGGCGGCGTCGTGCCCGGCGGCCTGCCGGACGGCGACATGCAGGGCGGCACGGCGCGGGGCGGCGTGAACAGCAGGACGGCGCCGGGCGGCGTGAATAGCAGTGCGATGCCGGGTGCCGAACAGCAGTACGGCCCTCGACGGGGCGAAAGAAGGCCCGATACCGGGGCAGCAAGTGGCTGGTGACCGGGGCGGTGCGGAGATGATTGCAGATTAGCGCGCCCAGGCTGCGGTCGGCCCCATGGTCGTACGCCGGGCCGCGTCGTGGCTGCCGCCGGCGCACACGGCCAGCGGCACCAGCACGGCAAACAGCCACTTCATACCGGATAGCGAGGTCGACGGGCGGTCTCCGGTCCCGCTGAGATCGTGGCGCGACCACACCGGCGCCGGGGTCCCCCATGCCCCGGCGGCTACCAGTTGGATACCCCGCTGAAGCGCCGCCGAGCGCGCAGAACCGCCATTTCCGCCCGCCGTCAGCGGACCCGGCCAAATCGGTGCCAGCCGCCCATATCGGCGGATATCGCACGCCGGTAATATCCCGTCCGTCACAACGCGTGACCGTCATAGCCGTCACCGGGCAGTCCGTGATGCCGAGACTGCGCAGGTCGCGGTGACCGCCGACCAGGACGCAGCCAGGGCGGAGAAAGTAACAGCAGTGCTCATCAAGCGTTGCCGAACCGTGCTCACGGAGCGCTGCTGCTACATCACCAAATAACGAATCGCTAACAACAGTGGACGACGCGTAACACAAGTATCAAGTCACGTGACGCTCAGGATCCTGTACCGATCTTCGTCACGGGCCAAATCCTGGGCAGCGAGATGTCAGCCGGGGCGCTCGCATTGCGCACCTACGCCGCCCGGCAGCAGCTGCCCCATACGTGGGTCGAGATCGACACTCCGGCCGGTGCGGCGCTCGCCCGCGCCGTTGCCGGCGGTGATCTTCCGGTGGTGATCACCCCGACCGCAGTGCTGCGACACGCCACACCCGCCCTGCTAGCCGGGCATCTGGGCTTGTCCTACCAACCCGTCGCGGGGCCGCTCCTGGATCTGGCCATCGT
>DATGVY010000162.1:0-2488 GCA_035299845.1 Streptosporangiaceae bacterium | reverse complement strand
CTGGGCGGCAGCGGCAGCGCCAGCCTGGGCCGCAGCGCCGACCTGGGCGGCAGCGGCAGCGCCAGCCTGGGCCGCAGCGCCGACCTGGGCGGCAGCGGCAGCGCCAGCCTGGGCCGCAGCGCCGACCTGGGCGGCAGCGGCAGCGCCAGCCTGGGCCGCAGCGCCGACCTGGGCGCAGCGGCAGCGCCAGCCTGGGCCGCAGCGCCGACCTGGGCGGCAGCGGCAGCGCCAGCCTGGGCCCCAGCGCCGACCTGGGCGGCAGCGGCGAGGCCACTGGGCCGCTCCCCGGCGCGGTCAGCTTCCCTCGACGATCTCCAGGCCGTTGCCGTCCTGGTCGCGGAAGGCGAACATGGGCGGGACGCCTGGCCAGCGCAGTACCTCATCCGCGTCGACGCCGCTGGCCCGCAGCCTCGCGTGCTCGGCGTCGGCGTCGGCGGTCACGAGGCGGATGCCGGTCTCGACACCGGCCGGGATCCCCGGGCGCGAGGGAACGAGCGCGATCGTGGTCATTGCCTCCGGCGGTGCCACCTCGATCCAGCGCTTGCCACCGCCAAGGGGGGCCTCGAGACGCTTCTCGAAGCCGAGCTTGCCGATGTAGAACTCAACCGCGCGATCCTGGTCGGTGACGGAGACGCCTATCGTGCGCACTTGCGTGATCTGGGTCCTGGCTTCTGTCGCTGGCATTTCATTCTCCTGTTCGCTGGTTCTTAAGGCCGCGATGCGCGGCACGGCTCATCGTGCGCGATGCGCGGCACGGCTCATCGTGGTTGTCACCGGTCATGCCTCGGTGCCGACCGTGTTGCGAGATCTGGCTTAGCTGTACATCAGCGATCCCGGCGTGGTGAGCAGCTCGCCCGTCTCCAGCCAGGTCTTCAGGCCGGACAGGATCATCGGCCAGCCGCCGTAGATCTGCGAGTTCGCATCCTCGCGCAGCTGGTCGTGGGTGACGATCAGCCGGCAGGAGTCGCCGACCGGCTCGATGTCCCAGCTGACCCGCGACGCGCCTTCGCTTTTCACCTCATCGCTCCACAGCGCGACCATGGTGTGCACCAGCCGCCGCGGCGGCTCGGCCGCCAGGACCTCACCTTCGCCCAGCAGCCCCGGCGCGCCCGGGTGGCTCATCTCCAGGTGCGCGCCCGGCGTCCAGTCCGAGCTGACCTGCGTGCCGAACTGGTACTTGCTCCGGATCCCCGGATCGGTGATCGCCTGCCACAGGCGCTCCGGAGTGGTGCGGATGTAGATCTCGAATATCTTCTCCATTGGCTTCTCCAGTTCCTGCTTGAGCTCGCTGAGCGCGGCGGCCCAGGGCTCGGCGTACTTGCTGACCCACCGGTCGTGGACCAGCCGGATCGGGATCGGGTTCAGGAAGTGGAGCTTCTCCCGGCCTCGCCGCCTGGTGATGACCAGGCCCGCCTCCTCAAGCTGCTTCAGGTGCTTCATCACGCCGAAGCGCGTCATCGAGAAGCGCTCCGCGAGCGCACCGAGCGTCTGCCCGTCCTCGCGGAACAGCTCATCGAGCAGGCTGCGCCGGGTCGGATCGGCGAGTGCCCTGAACACCTCGTCCATGTCCAGAAGAATAGGTGACCGATCGGTCACATGTCAAGCTCTGGCGAGTGCGGCGCTGGCGCCGGAGCCTGCCCGCGCAACGCAGCCCGCTCGCCCGGCCGGGGCGCTGCTACAGCTGAATCTCCTCATCGCGGGTGCGCACCCACGAATCTGGACGATCTATTCCGGATATACGGTACGCTGGTGCCATGGCCCAGAAAGCCGGACCTGCGGAAACAGGCGCCGGGCGGGCCGTGCCGTGCCGTGCCCTGCGGGCCGACGCCGAGCGCAACCGCCAGCGGCTCATCGCCGCTGCCCGGGAAGTGTTTGCCGAGCGGGGCCTTGACGTGCCGATAGAGGACATCGCCCGGCACGCCGGGGTCGGAGTGGCCACCCTCTACCGGCGGTTCCCGACTCGCGGCGACCTCATCGCGGGCGCGTTCGAGGCCAAGATGGCCGCCTGCGCTGACGCGGGCGCCTGCGCCCTCGCTGACCCGGACCCGTGGGCGGGGTTCTGCGGCTACATCGAGCGCGTCTGCGCCATGCAGGCCGAAGACCGGGGTTTCGCCAACGTGCTCACCATGACGTTCCCGGCAGACAAGCATTTCGAAGCCGAGCGCGACCGCGCCTATCAGGGCTTCATCGAACTGGTCCGCCGCGCCCAGGCCGCCGGCCGGCTGCGGACCGACTTCGTCGGCGAGGACCTCGCCATGCTGCTGATGGCCAACGCGGGCGTCATCGCCGGCACCGCGGACGCCGCCCCCGGCACATGGCGGCGCTTCGCCGCCTACATGATTCAGGCGTTCAGCGCCGACGCCGCGGCGCCGCTCCCGTCGCCGCCCGCTCCGGCCGTGATGTACCGGGCGCTGCTGCACCTGTATCAGGCCGGAACCCGGGACCAGCGCCGCAGCGACTGACCGCCAGCCAGTGACCGCCAGCCAGT
>DATGVY010000161.1:0-22842 GCA_035299845.1 Streptosporangiaceae bacterium | reverse complement strand
CTTGGCGGACTTGAAGCCAAGCCATTCGTCAATCGCGTCCGCGGCAAGGTCAGGAGCCAGTTCCGGCACGCGGCCGACGGCCATCTCGGCGTCGGCCCTGTGCACGGCGGTCTCGTGTGCCATCCGGCGGGCCCAGAAGCCGGCCGGGCGCTGCCCGGCGAAGGTCCAGACCAGGTCACCGCCCGCCGCCTGCACGGTATCGATCAGCCGCGCCGCGCCGGCCCGCAGCCAGGGTCCGCGTTCGGCCGGGTCGTCAGGAAACTTGCCGTCCGGCACCGAGCGGAACGGGATGACCTCGGCCGACCGGGTGCCGACGATCTCAGCCGCCCAGCGCTGCCCGCGGCCGACGTGAATGGCCAGTTCCCGCAGCGTCCAGCCCGGGCAGGCCGGCACCGGGCTGGCCAGGCCGGCTTCCCCGATCAGCCCGGCAATGGTGCTCGTGCTCGCGTCGGTCTCGGCGCAGAACCGCCCGAGGCTGACGTCGGGCATGCCGTCAGCCGCAGCCGCAGTTGCCACCGCAGCAGCCGCCGCCTGACCGGCTGGCCTGGCCCGCGGAACTGGCCCGGCCGCCGACCGCGACCGTGGAAAGCAGCTTCACGGTGTCATCATGGCCGGCCGGGCACCGGCACGGCTCGGCTGACTCGCTCATCGGCCTGCTCTGCTCGAAGGTGGCCCCGCAGGCGCGGCATCGGTACTCATATCGCGGCACGGGCCAAGCCTACGCCAGATCGCCTCGCTCGTGATCTGGCGGCGCCGGGGCGGCCGCGGTGGTGCGCGGACGGGCACCCGGTACGCCATTGCGCGACACCGCAGCGGGTGAGATCAGTGGCGGCGCCGGCCCGCCACCCGGCGACATGCCGGCGCCACCCGGCGTCCTGGCGGCGGCACCCGGCGTCCTGGCGGCGGCACCCGGCGAGTCGTAGTAGAACTGCCTGCCGCGGGTGAATGAGACGAGCGCGCCGAGCACCGACATCGCGATCGCGGCGGTGAAGACGATGACCAGTCCGTGGTGGAACGGGCCGGAGACCAGGTGCGGGAAGAATTGCTTGCCGGTCAGCGACGCAACGCTACGGCGCGGCAGCCGGGCGAGTTCGCCAGACGGCCGCAGCAGCCTGCGGATCGGATTGTAGCCAAGGAACGACGCGAACAGCGTGCTCACCGGCGGCAGGCTCGCCACGTGTCCGGCCAGCGGCGCGGGCACCCCCTGGGCACGCAGGCCGCCGGCCAGCGTGCGGGGGAGGGTCGAGGCCAGCCCGACGATCATGAGTGAGAAGAAGATCCCGATCGACAGCGACATGCCCGAGTTCTGGAACGTGGCCCGCATGCCGGACGCCGCGCCGCGGTGCCTGGCCGGCACGCTGCTCATGATCGCTGAGGTGTTCGGCGAGGCGAACAGGCCGGAGCCGACGCCATTGCAGAAGATCAGCAGGGCGAACGCCCAGTACGGGAAGTCGACAGGGAGCAGCAGCAGCCCGGTGAACCCCGCCGCCGTGATCAGCAGGCCGGAGGTCGCGAACAGCCGCTGCCCGAAGCGGTCGGACAGGTATCCGGAGACCGGCCCGGCCAGCAGGAACCCGGTGGCCAGGGGCACCAGGTAGATGCCCGCCCACAGCGGGGTGTCGGCGAAGTCATAGCCGTGCAGCGGCAGCCAGATGCCCTGCAGCCAGATGATCAGCATGAACTGCAGCCCGCCGCGGGCGATCGAGCTGAGCAGGCTGGCGATGTTGCCAGCCGCGAACGCGCGGATCCGGAACAGGCTCATCCGGAACATGGGTTCGGTGATCTTCGTCTCCATGAGGCAGAACGCGACCAGCAGGACGACGCCGGTGGCCAGCCCGCCGAGCACGAACGGGCTGGTCCAGCCGGTCGGGTGCCCCCCGTAGGGCTGGATGCCGTAGGTGATGGCGACCAGCAGCAGCCCGGCGCCGAGCGCGAACGTGATGTTGCCGGCCCAGTCGATCCTGGCGCGCCTGGTGGTGGCGATCTCGTGCAGGCTGCGGTAGGCCCAGACCGTGCCGAACACGCCGATCGGCACGTTGACCCAGAACACCGCGCGCCAGTCCCAGGCGGCGAGCAGCCCGCCAAGCAGCAGCCCGATCAGCTGCCCGGAGATCGCCGAGATCTGGTTGACGCCCAGGGCCATGCCGCGCTGCCGGGCCGGGAACGCGTCGGTGAGGATCGCCGCGGCATTCGCCATCAGCATCGCTCCGCCGAACGCCTGCACGATCCGCCAGCCGATCAGCCACAGCGCGCCCGGGCTGCCGGTGAGCGGGTCGAGGGACAGCGCGATCGAGGCGGCGGTGAAGACGACGAAGCCGAGGTTGTAGATCCGCACCCGGCCGTAGATATCGCCGAGCCTGCCGAGCGTGACCACCAGGACCGCGGTGAGGAGCAGGTACCCGATGATCATCCAGAGCAGGTAGCTGACGTTGCCAGGGGCCAGCGGGTCGAGGCGGATGCCGCGGAAGATGGCCGGCATCGAGATGATCACGATCGACGCGTCGATCGTCGCCATCGTGATGCCGAGCGTGGTGTTCGACAGCGCTATCCACTTGTAGCGCTCCGCGGCCCGCCCGGTCCCATCCTGCCGTGCCTGGCGGGCCTGCCCGCTCAGCCCGGAGAATCGCCGCACGTCTATCGACCTTACAGCCGGTCAGTTGCTTGATGGCAACTACCTAACGGCAAGCCGTATCAGGTACGTCCACCACCAGGTGCGGGCGGGGGAGGCGGCCACCGCGCGCAGCGCGGTCAGGCCCAGTTCGTCCTCGGTCGCGCCGTCAGCAAGCGGGCGATATCACCCGGACCAGGGCGGCGGGTGGCGTGGGCCGGGCGGCGTCGTATGCGCTGGCGAAGCCGGTGAATCGGGAGACGGCGTCAGGCACCTGCCGGATTCTCCGGTGCCTCGCCGCTGGCGGCCCGGTTCCAGACGAACGGGATCGTCGTGGCCACCGGCGCCATCCCGAGCCTGGCCAGCACTGGCTTGCTGTCCGGGGAAGCGTCGACCTGGATGAACCGGAAGCCCCGGCTCGCGGCCAGCCGGGCCCGGTAGGCAACGGTGGCACGGTAGATGCCGCGGCGGCGCCAGCGGGGGAGCGTCGACCCGCCCACAGCGACGCGAAGTCGGTGCCCCGGTGAAACCTGATCCAGCCGGCGCATGCCAGCTGCCGGCCGGCCTCGGCCGCGACCACCACGCACGGGTCATCGGGATCGGTCAGGCCGCGCCCGAGCACGCCGGGCAGCCAGTCGTGATCGTCGCCCCAGACGGCCTGCTCCATGTCCCGGATCCGCTCCAGGTCCGCTCGCTTCGTGACCTCGCGCAGCGTCACGCCCGCCATCCGGCCCGGGTCCGGCCCAGGGCCCGTGCCCGTGCCCGTGCCCGGGCCTGCGGCCAGCCGCGCGCTCTCGCCGATCAGCAGCGTCTCGGTGTCTTCCGGCACGAACCCGGCGGCGGCCAGCCGTTCCGGCAGGTCGGCCGGCCGGTCATGGCTGTGGTACTTCCACTCCGCCTCGATCCCGAGCCGCGCGAAATGGTCGCGCTGCAGGGCGATGAAGTCGTCCAGCGCCGTGCCCGTCAGGCCAGCCAGGTCACGGTAGGTAATGAGGCCTCGTTCGCCGGGAAATATCTTCCTGATGACCGGGCCGCTCCGGTCCGCCCGGCCCGCGGCAATTTCCGCGGCGGTGATCCGTGCCCTGATCTGCTCGTCGTAGGCCGCCAGGTAGATCTCGCCCGGCGTCACGCGTTGCCCCGGGCCATCGCGATCAGGCGGTCGAGTACCTGGCCGTTGCTCACCCGCAGGCCGTCGTGCTCGTATTCATTCGTCACCCAGGCTCGCAGGCCCCGGATCGCGGCGGCTGTCTGGACCGAGTACTCCGCCGGGACGTACATGTCGCCGTAGTAGATGGCGGCCGCGGCCGGCACATCGTTGGCCTGCAGCCGGGGCGCGTCATAGAGCAGCGGCCAGGAGTCATACTGGGCAAGGACATTTGCGGCGTGGCGGAGCGGCCGCAGCACCGGATCGTTCTCGATCATCCACGGATAGATCATCTCGCCGGTGAAGAGCAGCGGAGCGTCGCCGTGCAGCGCAGCGGCGATGCTGAACTCAGGGAACTCAGCCCGGATTCGCTGCGCGGCCCAGCCGGTCGCGCCGCCTTGCGCGTAGCAGGCCTCGTGCAAGAGCGCGTAAAGCGGCGCGGTTGCGAAGCTGAGCCTGGCCTGCACCCGGTAGAGGAAGTCGTCGGCGAGCTCGTCTCCGGCGAACGGCTCCTCCAGCAGGTAGTGCAGCGCGTGGCTGCCGGTGCTTGAGCCGAGCCCGTGCCCGAGCGCCAGGAATGCCTCGATGGTCAGCCGGGCCCCGCTGGGCAGCAGCGTGTCGTTGTCCGCGAGGTGCCTGGCCACCTGCTTGGCCCGTTCCAGGTCCTGCGGATAGCGCTCGTAGTGCTGCAGATTCTTCGCCGCGACGATCGGGTAGGTGGCCCGGTACAGGTCATCCGGCGTGGTGTCCAGGCCGGGCAGGCCGCCGGCCACGAATGCCTCGCGAATGCCCTCTGGCGCGAACGAAAGGTAGGTCACCACGCAGAAGCCGCCGAAGCTCTGGCCGAGCACGCTCCATGGCCTGCCGCCGGTGAGCTGGTGCCTGATCAGCTCGGCGTCGGCGACAATCGAGTCGGCCCGGAAATGCGTCAGGTAGTCCGCCTGTTCCCGCGCGGTGGCGTGTAGTGCGAGCGTCCGCCGGTTGGCGGGGGAGGACCTGGCCGTCCCGCGCTGGTCGAGCAGTAATACCCGGTAGTCCTTCAGCGCCCGGTCCAGCCAGCTTCCCCGCCCGGTGGGCCGGGGCGCGCCGAACCCGGGGCCGCCCTGCAGGAACAGCAGCCACGGCAGGTCCGAGGCCAGGTGGTCGGCCGCGACAACTTCCCGCGCGAACAGCTCGATCTTCTCGCCGCCGGGCTTGGCGTGATCGAGCGGAACGGTGAACGTGAGGTCATTCAAGATGGTGCCCGGCTGCCGGTACGAGAGCATGATCCCACCGTAGCGGCGCGATGTCCGGCGGCGCCGGCAGCACCGCGCGTGCGACCCCAGCCCGAGGGCAAGATCGGGGGAGCGGAGTAAGCGGGCGGCCGGCCCGTTTCCGCGGAAACGCGGAGGGAGCAGGGGGGAGGGCCGGCTAGTTTCCGCGGAAACGCGGAAACGCGGGGGAGCAGGGGGAGGGCCGGCTAGTTTCCGCGGAAACGCGGAAACGCGGAACGCGGGGGGAGCAGGGGGAGGGCCGGCTACCGCCGTTCATCATCACGGAAGTTTTGGGGTGCTGGGACCCCGCCTTAGTTTCCGTGATCATGGACGGCGGAACAGCTCCATGTCCCAGGGGCGGACAGGAATCACAGGGCTGTCATTCAGCCACTCAGAAGACATCGCGATCATGGCTCGGATGCCGCTGGCCCTTGTGGTCGGAGCGCTTGGCCTTCTCGTCGTCAATCTGGCGGATCAGTTCCTTGCGAGCCCCGATCACCGCGTGATCGAGCTCACGGTCGGATGATGTGGCCACGACGACCGCCAGGCCGGGCAGCAGCGCCTCGAGCGTGACCTTCTGCTCCAGGCTGCCACGGTCTTTGACCGAGATCTCGAGGTCCACCTGCCCGGGCTTCCATCGGGCCAGGTGCCGGGTGAGGCTGGACAGAAGGTCCAGCACATGGCGGCGGTCAGCTGCGCCGAAGCCCGCGCCGAGGCGCAGTCGCTCGTCCAGAACCTGCGTGGAGCCGTCCCAGGCGTCACTCATAAGCCCAGTCTAGGAGTCTGGATCTAACCGGACGCGGTTCCGGCCGTGCGCAGCGGCGTGACCCGGATCACCACGCGCACCACCTCCGGCGGCAGCTCGAGGTATTCCCGGCCGGCGCCCGGGCCCTCGTACCGCTCGGCCAGCGAAACGGCCAGCTGGCGGCCGGGGTCCTCGCTGACTGCCGCCAGGCCGCGGATCTCAACGTACTGTTCCGGGTCGTCCTTGTCGTAGGCGGTCAGGCTGACCCTCGCCTCGCGAGCGATATTCCGTACCTTGCGCCGGCCGGCGGCCGTGGAGATGAGCAGGTCGTCACCGTCCCTGCCGACCCAGACCACCGAGGTCTGCGGGCTTCCGTCCGGGTTGATCGTGGCCAGCACCGCGGGGTTCCGCCCGTCGAGGATCTTCCGCGCGGTTTCGCTGAGCGAGATGGGCATGACCGGGATGGTAGGGGAAGCATCAAGGCTGGTGTCCTGTCTCACTGAACTTGAGGCGGCACCGAGCCGGTGCCGCCGGGCTAAGCCGTGCCCTGCCGTTCGTTCGGCCCGCGAGGTCCTTGCTGACGGCCGCCCGTCAGCGAAGCCCTTGCCGGGCGGGCGGCGATAGCGCGTGCTTGACAAATGTCTAACTGTAGTAGTTAATTCGAACTGTGATAGTTGAACCGACTCGTGATAGGCGAGCGGAGCGCCGCGAGGCCACCAGGGCGGAGATCCTGGAGGCGGCCTGGGAGCTGTCCCGGACCCAGGGCCTGGCCGGCCTGTCGCTGCGGGACGTCGCCCGCAAGATCGGCATGCAGCCGCCGTCGCTGTACTGGTACTTCGACTCCAAGCAGGCCATCTACGACGCCATGTTCGCCCAGGGCAACCGGCAGCTGCTCGAACGCCTGACCGGACAGCACTGGCCCGGCGACCCCCGGTCGATCCTGCGCCTGACTGCCAGGGTCTTCGTCGAGTTCAGCGCGGAGGACGTGGAACGCTATCAGCTGCTCTTCCAGCGGACGATCCCCGATTTCCAGCCATCGCCGGAGTCGTACGCGCTGGCCGTGCAGGTCTTCGATCAGATGCGCGCACGATTCGCCGCTGCAGGCCTGGGCGGCCCGGAGCATTTCGACATGTGGACGGCGCTGGTCGCCGGCCTGGCGGCGCAGCAGACAGCCAACGACCCAGGGGGCGACCGCTGGCTGCGTCTCATTGACGAGGTCGTCGACATGTACGCCGATCACGTCCTGACCGAGCACGAGCAAAGGGGAAGCAGATGACCATCACGATGACACCGGCAGAAGTGGTCCCGAAGATCAGTCACGGCGAGGCGATGGTGCTGGCTGAGACCGAGTTCGCCCGCATGACCGGCCTTCTCCGGCAGCTGCGCCCTGAGGAATGGCAGCGACAGACCATCTGCCCGCAGTGGGACATACGGTCCATGGCGGCGCACGTGCTCGGCATGGCCGAGGCCCAGGCCTCGTTCCGCCAGTTCGCCCGCGATTACCGCACCGCGTCCAAGCGCGACGGCGGCCCGATGATCGACGCGATGACCGCGGCCCAGGTACGGGAGCGGGCCGCGCTGACACCAGCGCAGCTCGTCGATGCCCTCACCGCGGTCGCGCCGCGGGCGGTCCGGGCCCGCCGCCGCGTCCCGGCGCTGGCCCGCTGGGCCGTGCGGATGAGCCAGGACCCCCCGTTTGACCAGGAGCGGTGGCGCTTCGGCTACCTCGTCGACACCATCTTTACCCGAGACACCTGGATGCACCGGCTCGACACCTGCCGCGCCGCCGGCCGTGACATGGTCCTGACCGCCGAGCATGATGGCCGCCTCATCGCCGACGTGGTGGCCGAGTGGGCACGGCGCCACGGCCAGCCGTTCACCCTCGTCCTGGCCGGGCCAGCCGGCGGCCGGTGGCACAGCGGCGATGCAGGCGACCGGATCGAGCTCGACGCGCTCGAGTTCTGCTGGACCCTGGCCGGGCGAATCCCGGGCGGCGGCGGCCTGCTGACCACGATGGTCCCGTTCTGATGACCACCAGCAACGTGTCACCGCCGGCCGGCAGCAAGACCGCCCCCCGCCCCGCCCGCACCCCCGCAGCATCGCAGCTGACCCAGCCAGAGCAGGAGGAACGATGACCGAGCAGACCCAGGTGCCGGCGGCGCCACGCGTCCTTGGCGCACATGACGGGAGAATCGTCCCGGGCATCGGAAGCGTGTCGAACCGCTTCATGATCGACGGCAGGGAGACCGGAGGCCGGTTCGCCCTCCTCCAGCATCTCTTTGAGCCCAGCGCGCTCGCCGCCCCGATGCACCGCCATCACGACGAGGACGAATACACCTATGTGCTGTCCGGCCGGATCGGCGCGGTGCTCGGCGGCGAGGAAGTCGTCGGCGGCCCGGGCGACCTGATCTTCAAACCGCGGGGGCAGTGGCACACCTTCTGGAACGCCGGCGACGAGCCGGCCGCCGTCCTGGAGATCATCTCCCCGGCAGGGCTGGAAGAGCTATTCCGCTCATTCGCAGGCTTCACCGCCCCGCCCGACCCGCAGACCCTCGCCGCCATGGCCGCCAAGTACCGCTGCGACCTGGACTTCGATGCCACCTTCCCGATCGTCAAGCGTCACGGCCTCGTGTTCTAGCCGGCTGCCGTGAACGGCGGCGGGCAAACACCAGACGCCAACCGCCGTTTGATGGGCACCGGGCAGTGACGGAAGAGACTGAACCACCTTCGGTGAGACAGGGGAAGTATCAAGGCTGGCGGGACGAGCCCCTCGCTCCGGCAGGAAACTGGCAACTTAACATAATGCTCATTATCGGCACACTGATGAGAACCCAGGAGGGCTGCCAGCATGACTGTTGTCCCGTCTCACGGAAGATGTCGAATCTCGCCCATCTTGTCGGAAGACATGTCGGAAGGCAGCCTGTACGACAAGAAGGTGAGACGACCTTTCTTGCCGCAGGCGGTTAGGACGTGACGCGCCCCGGCGAGTACCTGGTGGAACGTCGGCGAGTTCACAGCAGCCAACACATCATCTCGCATCTCTGTTCTATCTGATCTGCTGCAGCTTGCAGCGTGTCGCGCGCGATTTCGATTCTTCTTCGAGCACCATCGAAGCGTGCGAACGAATCCTCCACGCGATGAAGATCACCTTGTCTACGTTCCTGTGGAGTCGTGCGAGCTGCCCACCGGGATCCAGTTCGTCTATGCCGATGACCGTGACCGGCAGCGCACTGTGGCTCTCGAGGGCGCTGCGCTGCTCGACTTCGGCCAGGTGAAGGCGTTCCGCAGGCCTCCCGCGTACCGGGGGCAGCGCAATTTCCCAGGCTGGTGGTGGTCGGTTACTACGAGGTCGCACGTCGCCTACGAGTCCTGGCTGGAGCGCCACCACATCATTGAAGCCGACCGCGACATCCGGGTGACAGGGATCTCTGGACAGCCGTTCCAGCTGACCTGGCCCGAAGGAAGGAAGCAGATGCGGCATGTCCCCGACCTGTTCTGCCGGATGCTCGAAGGCAACGGTGTCGTTACTGATTGCCGACCGGCCGACAAGATCGACGAGGACCTCCGGCACAAGGCTGCGGTCACGGCGGCCGCCTGCGGCGTCATCGGCTGGGAGTATCGCGTGGCCGTTGAGCCCGATCCCGTATGGCCGGCCAACCTGCGATGGCTGTCCGGCTACCGGCACCCGCGCTTCGGTGACGAGCAGCTTGAGGAACTACTGATCACGCTCTTCGCTTGCCCGCAGCCGCTCGGCCAGGCCGCACAGCGGGCAGGTGACCCGATCCGGGTCCGGCCGGTCCTGTTCCACCTGCTGTGGCGCGGACGCCTGAGCGCGGACCTGGGACGCCCGCTCGGCGAAACAACCGTCGTGACAGCCGTCGCGGATCCGGGGGAGGCAGCGTGAGCGAGCCAAACGCGCGGGCGCTGCGTCCCGGGCACCGCATCGCACTCGGCCAGGACGTCTACACGGTCATCCAACTGAATGGCACTACTGTCACTCTGCAGGACCAGCACGGGGAACTATCGGCGACGCTGCTCGGCTACTTGCTGACGGCACCTGACTTTACGGCGCTCGACGCCGTGCCGCCGAAGCGAGTGCCGCAGGACGGCAGGATATCCAGCCTCGACCACAAGGAGCAGCGCCGCATCCGCTGGCTTGAAGGTCAGCTCATCGAGCTTGAGACAGGACGTCATCCCGAAGGGCCGCCCCGCGAGGCCTACGACCCCGGCCAGCACAGCATGGAGGAACGCGAACTGGCGAAGCTGGCCGAGCTCAAGGCCGCAGGCGCGGAGATGAGTCAGCGGCACCTTCAGCGACTGCGCCAGGCCTACAGGGACGACGGCCTGATCGGGCTTGCCGACAAGCGGGCACTGCGATCGCAGACCCCGGGTGCCACCGTCGATCCCCGCGTCATCACGGCCATCGAGGAGATGCTCGCAGACCCGCGCGGGCACTCGACGGTCGCCCGGTCGGTCATACTCACGCAAGTCCGGCGCAAGCTGGACGAGACCCACGGTCCCGGTGAAGTGCCCATGCCGAGCCGGGCTACGTTCTACCGGTTGATGAGCTACATGGACCGCGGACGCCGCAACTTCGTCAGCGAAGCGTCCCGGCGTGTCTCGGTGAACCGGCCCGAGCGGCCGTTCACGCCGATGATGGCCCTCCGACCGGGCGAGAACGTGGTCATCGACACCAACAAGCTCGACGTCATGTGCCGGTACGCCGACGGGGTGATCCGCAGGGCGGAACTCACGATGGCAGTTGACGTGGCGACCAGGAGCATCCCGGCGGGCATCATCGCCCCGACTACCAAAGCCGTGGACGCCGCAGCGGTCCTGGCCCGGATGCTGGTGCCTGAGCCGATGCGGCCAGGCTGGCCGGAGTCCCTGCATCACGCGCACTCGGTGATCCCGCACGAGCGGCTGCTGAGCATAGACGAGCGGTTCGCGAACGCTGCGGCCCGACCCGTGATCATCCCTGAGACCCTCAACTGCGACAGGGGCAAGGTCTATATTTCAGAGACGTTCCTGCGGGCTTGCACGTCGCTGGGCATCTCGGTGCAGCCGTCGCGCCCCTACACCGGCAGCGACGACACCATCGTCGAGCGGACGTTCGGGTCGATGAACACCCTGTTCTGCCAGCACCTTGCGGGGTATGCCGGCCGGGACACCACCCGGCGCGGCCCCGATGTCGCGCGGGAGGCCATCTGGACGGTCGCCCAGCTGCAGGAGCTGTTCGATGAGTGGGTGGTCGCCTGCTTTTCCGACCGTCCAGCCGTCCGTCCGGGACGTTCGGCGCGCCGCCAGCTGGCGGCATGCCTGACCCGTTAACCTTCCCTGGACGCAGCGTTCGCTACGTCACCGGCAGTCACGGGGGGCTGCATGGGGCGGGGGCCTGTAATCGGTGATCTGCGGGTTCAGCGGATCGAGCGGTCAGATGGCGGCTTGTCGTTCACGATCGTCTGGCCGGATGGTGCGGTGCATGCGAACGCCGACGGTTTCCTGCGCGGGCACGAGGGCTCGGGCACGCAGCGGACGTACTCCTATCTGTTAGTGGATCATCTGCGCTGGTTAGAGCGCGAGTGCCTGGCGCTGGGCAGCGTGACGCTGCGCGACCTGGAACGTTATATGGGCCTGGTCGGCGCCGAGGTGCGCATGCCGCTCGGGGAGCCGTGGCGGGCAGGCAAGCGGCCCTACGGCCGGTCGGCGCTGTCGGCCGCGGCGGCCTGCCTGAAGGGGTTCTACCTGCACCTGGCATCGCTGGGGGTCAATACCGGGCTGGGCGAGGGGCTGGACCGGACCCGGCTGCCGTCGCGGCAGGACCGGCGGCGTGCTTTCCTCGGGCACGTCAAGCCGGCGATGCCGGCCAACCCGCTGGCACCGCGCGGACCGTTTCGCCGTCACCCTAAGATGCTGCCTGATGGTGCCCGGCAGGAACTGCTGGACGCGGTGAACACGGCCCGCGACAAGCTGGTGGTGACCTGGCTGGCTGACGGGGGCTTGCGGATCGGCGAGCTGTGCGGGCTGCACCTGGCCGACCTGCACCTGCGGGAAAACGCGGCGTGCGGCCAGTGCCCGGCCCCGCATCTGCATATCTGCCACCGGCCAGGCAACCCGAACCGGGCCGCGGCGAAGGCCAAGCATCCGTGGCGGGCCGAGCACGGGACGGTCACCGGGGGGTTGATCCGCCGGGTCAGCCCGGCGATGATCCACGCCTACTTCGAGTACATCACCACCGAGTACCCCCGGCAGCCAGGGCATCAGATGCTGCTCGTCCAGCTTCACGGCGAGCGGGCGGGCCAGCCATGGGCGCCGGATGCGGCCCGCCGGATGCTGGCCCGGGCAGGCGGACGTGCCGGGATCGGGGTGATCAAGCCGCACGCATTCCGGCATTCGTTTGCCTCGGCTGTCCTCGACGCCGCCGACGGCAACCTGCTGATTGCCAGGGACGCGGGCGGCTGGGCCTCGGCCGCGACGGTGGATGAGGTGTACGGGCACGCCGACCTGCGCGATCCTGCGTTCGGCGCCGCGCTGCGCACGGTATGGGGTGAGACGACGTGACCGTGACCTCGCTGCTGCCGGTGCGCGATGACCGAGCGGGCCGCGACCGGCTGGATATCCTGGCCGCGCTGATCAGCGCGCCGTCGTTTGACCCGCTGTTCCGCACGGAGGTCATCGCGGTCCCGCCCGGTCATCCGGTTTATCGCTGGAATTGCCTGGTCACCGGCTGCGAGCGACCGAAGATGGGCCACGGCGACTTGTGCTCAGCTCACCTGGAGTTGTGGCGCCAGGCCAGGCGGACCGGCGAGCTGAAGCCTGATTTCCTGGCCGCCGCCAGCCCGGCAGGGCTGGCCGCCTGGACCCGTGAGCGGCCGTGCCGGATCTGCCCGCAGCGCCCCGCTCGCCACGTCACCCTCGTGTTGTGCGATAAGCATCAGTTCCGCTGGTTCCGGCACCGGGAACATCACGGAGACGATGCGGACTTCGCCGCGTGGCTCGAAAGGCAGGAGCCGTATCCGGGCTATGGGCGCTGCGATGTCCGGGTCTGCCCGGAGCTGGCGAACTCGCCGCTGGGACTGTGCGCCGGGCACGACGGGCGGTACCAGGCTCAGGGCAAGCCGGGATCGGCTTCCTTGCCGTCGCAGTGGGCCAACCGCTACGAGCGCTGCGGCCGGCCGGTGCCGGTCCTCTACGGTGATGAGGCAGCGTTCCGCCAGTGGTGCGCGAGAGCTGATCCGGTGCTCCGCTCCTCGCAAGTCAACCTGCGCGAGCTGCATCCGCTGCTGCGAGCCGAGATGCAGTGGGGCATGCACGCCCACACCCAGACAGCGCACACCAGCTGGGAACTGCCCTGGCTGCAGGCGCTGGCGAACCGCTGCCGCCAGCTCAGTCTTCACTCGCTGACCCAGCTGGATGCCGGCGATGATGCGGCGCTGGCCCGCGCGGCCGGCCGGGAGGCTCCTGCGATCGTCGGCGAGATCGTGCGCGGCTTGCAGGTTCTGTATGTGACACCGGAGGAGACGCGAGAGCAGGGCTACATCCTCACCGAGCACTTCGGCAGGCGGCTACCGGGCCGCCCGGGCCGGATCGACCTGACCGGGGCGTCCCAGCGGTGGCTGCGCGACCTGCTGTGGGACCACTTCGCGGCCGTGTTCCGGTCACCGCGCTGCCCGCGCAGCACCCGCACGTTCGACGACATGCGACGAGCCGTGCTGGAGCTCAGCGCCTTCCTGGAACTCCGCGCTCCCGGCGGCGGGCACGACCCCGCTGTGCTGACCGCGCAGCACATGCACCAGTTCGCTGCCGACCAGCGGCAGCGGGAACGAGACGGCCTGCCGTCGCTGGGGTTCCGGGGGCGTCACGGCAAGCCGTCGATCGTGACCGCCAACACCCGGCAGGCGGTGTTCCACCGCACCCGGCGGTTGTTCCGTGAGGCACTGGAGTCCGGTGACGCCGAGCGGCTCGGCCTGGACCGGGGCTTCCTCACCGCCATGCCCCAGCCGGGATTGATCATCCGCCGTGCCCGGCACCCGTTTCCCGACGCCGTGGCCCGCGCCCTGGCCGATGACGCCAACCTGAGCCAGCTGGCCGCCGTCTACGACCCGTGCGACCGCGGGCTGCGCGATGCCTGGGAGACGATCATCGTCACCGGGCGGCGCTGCAGCGAGGTGCTCAACCTGCGGCTGGACTGCCTGGGCCGCTACGGCGGGCTGCCGATGCTGTGGCACGACCAGACCAAGGTCGGCAACTACGACGCCGCAATCCGCATCCCCGAACGGGTCTACCAGTTGCCGGAAGCCCGCCAGCACAAGACGATCGCCCTGGTCACCACCCGCCGCAACCGGACGCCCACCGCCGAGGAACGCGCCGGGCTGGCGCTGTTCCCCTCGAACCAGCGCAACGCCGACGGATGCCGGCCGCTGACCTACAAGTGGTTCCACCGGGGCTTCAAGGGATGGATCGATGACCTGGACATCGGCCGGTGGGTTCCCCACCAGGCCAGGCATTCCCTGGCCACCAGCCTGCTGCGGGCCGGCGCGTCCCTGACGCACATCCGCCGCTACCTCGGCCAGGTCTCGGAGAAGATGGCCGAGCACTACGTCCACCTCACCCAGACCGACCTGGAAGACGTACTGCAGCACGTGTGGGTCGCTGGGCCCGGTGCCGCCCGGCCCGGCGAGCTGCTGTCCGGCCCGGCCGAACCGCCGTCCCGGGAGCAGGCGCAGGCACTGGCGATCGACCTGTCCCGGCGCAGCACCCCGGCCGAGGGCGGATTCTGCACCTTCCAGCCGGTCGTCGACGGCGGCGTCTGTCCGTGGAAGCTGGACTGCCACAACGGCGGCAACTTCGTAATGTCCGGTGCCGACCTGCTCTACTGGCGGCGCAAGCGCGAGCAGTGGTACTCCCTGGCCGAACGCGCCCCTGATGAGGCCACCGCCGCCTGGCTGCACCAGGTGTTCGCGCCCACCGCCGCCGCGATCGGCGGGCTAGAAGCCGCCCTGGCCGGGCTCGGCCTTCTCGATGAGGCCCTGGCGCTGGACCTGCGCCGTCCCCAGGACTACTTCCAGCGGATCTGGAGCACCGGGTTCCGTGCTGCCGAACTCGCCAAGGCTGCGGCAGACATTCACGCCATCCCCGAACAAGAACCGGATGCGACCGGCGATGAGCTAGAGGCGACAGGGTGACCCCGGAGCGCACCGCCGCCGCCATCGAGGCCCGCCGCCGCGCCACAGGCCAGAAACTGGGCCAGGTCCGCGACGCCATCGCCTGGCTACGGCGCAGCAAGGCACCGCTCACCTATCCCGCTGTCGCACGGCGGGCAGCGGTCTCCCGCACCTTCCTCTACGAAAACCCCGACGCCCGGACACTGATGGAGGCCGCTGGGACAGCGCACACCGCCCAGCGGAAGCGTGACCAGGCCGCACAAGACTCCACGGCCGAGGCGCCATGGCGGGAGCGGGCGCTCAACGCCGAAGACGCCCTCAAGGCCGCCCACGACGAAATCCGCGCTCAGCGCACCCGCATCGGGCAGCTGCTCGGCCAGCTCCGCGACGCCGAACGCGAGTTCACCCAAGACGCCATCCAGCGGATGACTACCGAGAACACCACGCTCAAGCAGCGAGTCCGCCAGCTCACCGCCGACAACCGCACCCTCGCAGAGCGGCTGGAGGCCGCGCGCTCCAACAACCGGTTCGCCGACCGGCGCATCGCTCAGCTCGAGGCCCAGCTCGCCGAACCGCAGCATCAAGCCCCGCAGGCAGGAACCGCCGCGGCAGTGCCGGAATGAGTCAGCTGAATGACGGGACTCTTCGGAGATACCGGGGTGCCGGTAAGAATCGTGTGACCAGCCGCAAACGAGGAGTGATCTAGCTTGTGGTGTGGGAAGGCCATCCGCCGCTGCGCCGCCGGGAGCAAGATGGGCGGCCATGAGAGCGCCGCCGATGGGCGTTGATGAGCTGATCGAGCACTGGACTGTACTGCCGGACGAGCACGAGCTCGTGGCTGGCAAGCGCGGGGATCCCGGCGCCTGTGCGACCCTGGGGAAATGACGCTGCGCGTCCCCGATGTGGTGGCCAATGCTGCGGCGGCCTGCGGAGCCGGCCGGTGGCTGCGGGACCTGCCGCGCTTGGTTGCCGACCTTGAGGCCGAGTGGTCTGTCTCGGTGGAGCGGCCCTACCCGCACGCCTCCGAGGCCTTCGTGGCCGAGGCCAGTCTCGGCGACGGCACGCCAGCAGTGCTCAAACTGCTGATTCCGCACGACGTCGGGGATGCTCGTCACGAGATCACAATGCTGGAGCTGGCTGGGGGCCGGGGCTGCGTCGGCCTGTTGCGTCACGACGCCGCCCGGGGTGCGCTGCTGCTGGAGCGCCTCGGGCCCTCCCTCTACGAGCTGGGCCGCCCGCTCTCCCAACGGCTGGAGATACTGGTGGCGACGGCGGAAACGGTGTGGCGGCCGGCTGCAGGTTCCGGCCTGCCCACGGGAGCTGGCAAGGCGCGCCGGCTCGCCGATTTCGTCACCACCCAGTGGGAGGAGCTGGGCCATCCGTGCACCGAGGCGGCCGTCGACCACGCCCTGGCCTGCGCGGCACGGCGCATAGCCGCCCACGACGATGAGCGGGCCGTGCTGGTGCACGGGGACGTTCACCAGCTGAACGCCCTTCAGGTCCCTGGCCGCGCCATGTTCAAGCTCGTCGACCCCGACGGGCTCCTTGCTGAGGCCGAGTGCGACCTTGGAGTCATGATGCGGAACGACCCCGTGGAGCTGCTCGACGGCGACCCCTGGGCCAGGGCGCGCTGGCTGGCGGAGCGCTGCGGGCTGGACGCCACGGCGATCTGGGAGTGGGGCGTCGTGGAGCGGGTGACGAGCGGGCTGTGGTGCACCCGGATCGACCTGCAGCCGCTGGGACTGCAGATGCTCATGGTCGCCGACCGCCTCGCCACCCTGTGAGCCGTGGCGGCTCACTCGTTCGGTCACCCCTCGCGGCCTCAGTTCCTGCGTCCTCCGCCGAGTCGTAGTGCAGGCGGCGTAGGTACGGGCCTGTGCGGCGCCTGGGACGGGCGACATCCATCGCGGACACGGGTTGCGTTACAAGCGCAGCCGCAGGACAGTGCGCCCCGCGAGCCGCCCGCACATGCCGGCCGTTCCGCTTCCAAGGAAGCGGAACGGCGTCGAATAGCCGGCGGGACTGCACCGCGGAGATTCCCGTGCCCGGGTACGGGCTGCCTGCCAGGACCGGTACATACGTCTGGGCTGAGCGGGCGGCCGGGCACTGACGAATGCTCGCTCTCCAGGCAGGCCTTCCCACACCACAAGCTAGATCACTCCTCGTTTGCGGCTGGTCACACGATTCTTACCGGCACCCCATCTCGACAAGCTAAGCCGGTCCGGGCGCAGGGTGGCAGGCGTAGCGGTTGAACGATCAGCCCGAGCACCATCACGTCACGGACATGTTCGCGACGTGAAATAACAGGTCAAGGCATATGTTGATCTTGAAACGGTCGGAAAAGGCCGCTGGCAGAGCCGGCCGCACGAGGGGCTGAGTCACACCTGGGGTGAGGGCCGGGAGCTCTCCCCCAACGAAATGTACGCGGCCTGCGTCGGCATCAGCGGGTACGTCCCGCTCCCCCTCACAGGGGACGACTACGTCGAGCTCCTGCCCGCCGTATTCCGGACCGTCAACGACTACGGGCTGACCATCGACAACCGGACCTACGACTGCAAGGCCCTCAACCCCTACCGGCGGCTGGACTCGGGCCTTCCGGGCGGGAACAGGAAGAAATGGGAGGTCCACTACGATCCCTACGACATCACCGTCGTCTGGCTGCGGGACCACCGCGAGGTCAAGTGGATCATCGTCCCGTGGGTCTACCGCTCCCTGGCCGGGCAGCCGTTCGGCCTCGCCCTGTGGGAGCACGCCCGGCGCATGACCATCGAACGGTCCGGTCCCCGCCCGGCCGAGGCGGACATCGCCAGGAACGTTGCCGATCTCCTGAACCGGGCTCACGGTCAGGACCTGAACCCGGAGGAGGCCAAGGCCGTCGCGGTCGATGCCAACCGGCCAGTACGTCCGCCGACGGAAGCACCAGATGATCCGGCAACGACGCCGGAACCGGACGAGGATGGGTATGAACAAGTGGAAACTGCCCAGTCTTCGGAGCAGGGCGCGTATGAGGTGTTCAATCCCGGAGACGTGCCATGGCGGCTGTGAAGACCGGGAGCTTCACATCCAGCGTGGTCACCACGCTGGACAGCTGGCGCGCGTCCGTGGAGCATCATCCCGAGCCGGTGACCCTGCTCACCGAGGCCGAGCTCGGCCGCCTGACCCTTGCAGAGCGGCTCACGTACGACGACAAGCGCGGTGACTACCACGCGGCGCTGCCCGCGCTGAAGACCCCGATCCTCGACCGCACTGTGACCAAGGGCCTGCTCTTCATGCGGCTCAACCGCGGGCAGCAGCTCGGCACATCTTGCGGAATGGTCCTCAGCGGCGTGCCCGGCGTCGGGAAAAGCACTGCCATCAAGGCGCTCGGCCGCACCGTCGAACGGGCCTACCGAAGACGGAATCCGCAGATGACCGAGGCGGTACCGGTCGTGTACATCACCGTGCCGACTGCCCAGCATCCCAAGGCCCTGCCCGCCGAGCTGCTATATTTTCTCGGCGCGCCGCACGCTGCCCGCGCCAACGAGACGGCACTCGCCCACCAGGCGTGCCAGCTTATGACTGACCTGAGGACCAGCCTTGTTCTCGTCGACGAGGTCCACGAGATCGACCGGTCCCGCGCCAGCCACGACCAGCAGTCCGACCAGCTTAAGTACTTCATGGACCACATCCCGGCCACCTTCGTCCTGGCTGGGATCAACGTCGAGAACTGCGGCTTCTTCACCGGGCACCGTGGCCACCAGCTCGCCCGCCGGTTTACCCCACTGAAGGCCTTCCCCAGCAATTACAGCACCATCGCCCAGCGCCAGGAATGGGCCATGCTCATCGAGGGCTTCGAGCGCGCGCTGCGCCTCCACGCGCATAAGCCCGGCAGCCTCCTTCCCTTGGCCGACTACCTCTTCGGACGCACCGGCGGCTATATCGTCTCGCTGTCTCACCTGATCCGCGAAGCGGCTATCAAGGCCATCCTGACCGGCACTGAGCGCATCGACAAGCAGCTCCTGGATTCCGTGGAGCTGGACCACGGCGCCACTGAGGACGCCGCCGCCGAGCGGCAGGCCGTTCCGAAGACCCGCAAGCGCGGCAAGCATTGAGCCTGATCCTGCCGCCGGCCGGGCGGGTCCCGGTGGTGCCCCGCCCTCGCCATGGCGAGCTATCAGGCTCCTACCTGGCCAGGGTCGCCCGAGTCAACGGGACCGACCTGCGCACGTTCGCGAGCCTGCTCGGCCGTCTCCCTTCGTTGGCGCCGACCGAAGAACTGGACCTGGCGGTCATGGTGCTCACCTTGAACGCCGCGGCGTTCGACAGACTGCTGTCCTACACGGGCCTTGCGGGTGACCAGCTCATCAGGGCGATCCCTTCCCTGACGCCCAGGACGTTCAGGTCATCCAGGGAATCGCCAGCCATCCGCGTTTCGTTCCTGCGAGGTCCCGCCGCCGATTGCCCTGGGTGCCGTAACCGCCGAGGTGGCGCATACGCCGACACCCGAGTATTCGCGCACAAGACAGCGTGCCTGCGTCACGGTTACTGGCTCTACGGACAAGGTAGCGGCCAGCGCTTGGACCTTTCAGCAATGCCGGAGGTCGCCGCCGCCCAGCGACGCTTTGACAAGATGGCAACCCTGCGTGGCCCCACGGCCGCTATTCGCGCCTACGAGATCGCCGGCGGCTATCTTCAGCACTCTTGGCGGATCGACTACCACCCGCACTGGTATCCAGTCCTGCTGGAACGCTGGCAGCAGCGCGTCCGCTCCGCAGGCGCCCTCCCCGCCCTTGCAACCTGGCAGATGCCAGGGTGGGCGATACACCCCGAGTGCACCGCGCTGGCGGCCGTCTTCGCCAGCCGGCGCTGGGCCGCGCTCTCTGTTCCTGTCCCCGACCGGCGCCACGGGCTCTTCTACCTGCACATTCTTACCGTTCTCGGCCTCGGCGGCGGCGCCACCCTACGGAGCATGAGGGTCTTCGATCCTCTGCCTCGTGATATTCAAGAGCAGGCCAGCTGGGGTCGGTTGCTGAGCGACCCGGAATGGGGATCGCCACCGCCAGCCGCGACCGCTTCTCGCATGATCCGCTTCATCGACATTACGTACGACTACGAAGAATCGATTTCCAATTTGCTACGCATCCCGAGTTAACAACGGTCGATATGTCTGCTTGACACCGTCAGCCTGCCGAGAAATGTGCAACTCCCCCTACGCGGGCCGCATCAGCATCCCGAGGCCAGGATGGAGATTGAGCCGCATCCGAAGCCCGCGGAGTCGGCAATGACGCCTGACTCTAGGGCCGACCCACAGTTGCCGCTCCCAGGCATCCGGCAGTTGCCCGGCTTGACCAAACCGGTCCAAGACGAAACCGTCAAGTCGTACCTCCAACGGCTGGCGCGCGCCAACTGTTGCGCCATCGAAGACCTAGCCTCCTACCTTGCACCTCACACATGGCCCCATGATGACGCCAAAGCCAGCGACTTTCTCATCGCGAGTCTCCACGATTGGACCAGCGACATATACACGGGCATCGAGCTTTACGCTCTCGCCAAGGCGACGGGCCTCCCCGAAGCGAGCCTGGCCTACGCCCTCCCCGAACTGCGTGACCAGTATGCTGATGCCCGCAGCATGGTCCTCCGCGGGCGGAACATCGCCAGTCGCCCGAACTACGTCGGGCTAGCCTGCCTGCGCTGCATGGCCGCTAAAGGCATCACCACGCATGTTTACGCCTGGATGCGTCACGATCAGATCGTTTGCCTGCGCCACAACCTCTGGATCGGACTCGGAGCATACAGCGCCGAGAACCAACTAGATCTGGCTAAGCTCCCGGAGGTAGTCGCAGCTCAGCGAAAGCATCGCGTGCTGATACGTCGGTTGCGGCGCGGGTGGGTGTCCGCCGTCTTCCCCCGGGCCTTCGAATTCGCTGATTCCTGGGTCCCCATGAAGACCAGGCGCCAACGGTTCGCCCAGCTCCGAGCGCCCCGCGGGTACCCGCCAGGGAAGTTTCCCTTTCGCGGTGCACACTGGAATGCTGCAATCTATCCAGAGGCAGTCGCACTGACCGGTGTGCTCGCTTCCCCTCGCTGGCGACGCAGTGGTCTGGCAGCGGACGATGACGAGTCGCTGCAGCTTATAGTGCAACAAATCCGTACACGGGTCCTCCCCGGCTACGACCCAGGCCAAGAATCAGAGCCGATCTTCGAATGGCTGACGCTCCTGCATGATCCCTCCGAGAAAAGGTTGGGATGGGGAGAGGTGCGCCGCTACGAGGAGGATGCAATGGCTAGAGAGACCGGGACTAAACCCAGCCAGTCCTACTACGAGTTCCTGCCGCCGAGATTGGGCGGGACCGGGCGCTTATCGGCACGGTCCCATCCACGCGGACCCAGGCGGGTTCGCGCACGGATAACGCTGTGCTGTATCGTGCTCGTTTATTTGGCCTGGCGAAGCAGCTCGAAGAGACTGCGGCCGCACGCCCGCAGGACCAGGTGCTGCTCCTCCCATGCTGCCCTGACTTCCTGTGGCAGACGCGGTGACAGGTCCGGCCACATGCGCACAAGCGTGTCACCGTGAAAGAAGTTGGTGAGGTTGTCACCGAAGGTGAGCACGCCCATGACCGGCGGCCCAGACATCCGGCGCATATCGCTTAGCCTCGATTCTCGGGGGGCGGGCGTGAGCCCGCCTTGAGTCTTACTCGCCGGCGAGGCCGTGGCGTTCGCGCTGCTCATGGCATCACGTCGCTGCAGGGCTGCGATGACCTCACCCGGTCCTAGTGAAGGAATCTCAATCGTTCCGCAGCGCTGAATCCGGACATCGGTGATGGCTGCCAGCTGCTCCCGTGAGAAATCTCCCTGTTCACGCTGTTCCTTCCTGCGTGTCGTGCCGGGCCCGCTGCCGCTGCAGGATTACCGTAGATGGAAGTTATTCACCTAGACACGTTGAGGTATCAGCATGCGGCCGGGAGCGGAGTTCTTCACCGAGCCCTCCGGCTCCGCGCAGCGCCGGTATGAGGCGATGCGGGCCTACTTCGTCGACGAGCAGCCCGCCGGGCGCGTGGCCGGCCAGTTCGGGTACTCCACCGCCAGCGTGCACCAGATGGCAACGCTGCTGCGGTCGGGCCGGATGCGCCTGTTCGCCGATCCCAGGCCCGGCCCCAAGGGCCCGGTCAAGGCCACCGGGCCGCTGCGGGAGAAGGTGATCAGCCTGCGCGCCCGCCGGCTGAGCGTCACCGAGATCGCCCGCATCCTCACCACCGAGGGCACCCCGGTCTCCGCCCAGACCGTGTGGAAGATCTGCGCCGCCGAAGGCCTGCCGCGGCTTCGCGGCGACGACGACGCCTCCCGCGGCCCCGCGACCCAGCTGGCACCCGTCCGGGCAGCCGCACTGCCCGGCTGGCCCGCCGAGCCCACCGATCTCCCCTGCGATCACGCCGGGCTGCTGCTGCTCGCCCCGGCCATGACCGAGCTGCACCTGCACGAGCTGATCGCCGGGTGCGGCTACCCCGCCACCAGCCGGCTGTCAGCCTGGCAGTCGGTCGGAACGCTGCTGCTGGCCGCGGCCACCCGGGTGCCCCGCGCCCACCACATCGACACGATCACCGACGACGCCGGCCTGGCGTTCTTCCTCGGCCTCACTGCCCTGCCCAAGGCCACCCACCTGTCCACCTACTCCTACCGCGCCCGCCGCGAATCCAGCCAGCAGCTGCTCACCGGCCTGATTCGCCACCTGCGGCCCCTCGGCTTGGCCGGTGGCGGGGAAGGCTTCAACTGCGACTTCCACGCCATCCGCCACCACGGCGACGACCCGGTCCTGGAAGAGCACTACGTGCCCGCCCGGTCCCAGCGCACCCGCTCGGTGCTCACCTTCTTCGCCAGTGACCACGCCTCCGGCGAGATGGTCTACGCCAACGCCGACATCACCAAGACCGAGCAAGCCGCCGAGATCATCG
>DATGVY010000160.1:0-4217 GCA_035299845.1 Streptosporangiaceae bacterium | reverse complement strand
GAGGCTGTCGCACAACTCGTGATCTTGAAAAGTCAAGCTGCTGGAACACAGCGTTTTGAGTAGTTGATCCCCATTTGAAGGGTCGAATAGTTGCCTCAGATGGACCGGCGCTCCACTACATATGAGTAGACGGCAGTTGTGCGACAGCCTCTCTGGCACCGCTTAGTTTCCGTGATCATGGACGACCGGACCGCCGAGGGGGCCGGGGGCTCAATCGGGGGTGATCATGGACGACCGGACCGGGCGAGGGGGTCCGGGGGCTGTCAATCGGGGGTTCCGGCCCGGCGGGCCGGAACCTGGCATATCCTCCGTGATCATGGATGCCGCGGGCGACGGACAGCTTACGCGGGCGACGGGCAGACGGAGGTTCAGGTGAGCGAGGTTCGTTCAGCGGGCGGCGCCGGTACCGCCCCGGTGATCGGGATCAGCGCCTACCGGGAGCAGGCTCACTGGGGCAGCTGGGAGGTCGAGGCCGTCGTCCTGCCGTGGCGGTATCCGGACCGGGTGGCTGAGGCAGGCGGCCTGCCTGTGCTGCTTCCGCCGGTGCCGGCCATCGCGGACGTGATCGACAGGCTGGACGGGCTCATCCTGTCCGGCGGCGGTGACGTCGACCCGGCCGGATACGGCGCGGAGCCTCATCCGGAAACCACATCTGTTCGTCCGCATCGCGACGCGGCCGAGGCCGCCCTGCTAGCCGCCGCCCTGGCGCGCGGGCTGCCGGTGCTCGGCATCTGCCGCGGCATGCAGGTGATCAACGTGGTCATGGGCGGTAGCCTGCACCAGCACCTGCCAGACCTGGTGGGCCACCGCGGGCATGCGCCGGTGCCCGGCGTCTACGGAGCGCATCCGGTGCGGGTCGCGGCCGGCAGCGGGCTGGCCGGGATCCTCGGCCGGACCCAGGTTGACAAGGTGCCGAGCCACCATCATCAGGCCCTGGACCGGCTGGGCGAGGGCCTGACGGCGGTCGCGTGGGCGGACGACGGGCTGATCGAGGCGGTCGAACTCGACGCGCCCGGCTGCCCGTTCGCCGTCGCTGTCCAGTGGCATCCCGAGGCGGGAGACGACCTGAGCCTGTTCCGCGCGCTGATCGCAGCCGCGGCTCCCAGGGCGCCGGCGACGGCCCTCGCGCCCTGAGCCCCGCGCCAGGCCGGCCGGGACTGCTGGCCGGGGCCGGCCCGGTCAGGCCAGCCCGCGCAGCAGCCGGGGCAGGTCGGCCGGGTGGAACTCCTCGCCGGAGGACTCCATCGCGGCGATATCCCACCAGCGATAGCCGTCCGTCGTGTCCTGCTCGACCTGGTTCAGGCCAGCCAGGCTGACCGGGAACGAGCGCACCCGCAGCACGAAGTAATCCTCGTCCTGCAGGTAGCGGATACCGTCGAAGCCGAACTCGGTGACTCGCCGCCAGACTGGCTCGCCGAGCGTGCCCGGGTCGACCGCGAGGCCGACTTCCTCGCGAAGCTCGCGTGCCGCTGCCTCGGCGAGGGACTCGCCGGGATCGGCGCCGCCCCCGACGGTGAACCAGAACGGGCGGTCCGGATCGGCCGGGTCGAAACCGTGCAGCAGCAGGACCCGGTTGTCGTCGTCGAACACCAGCACCCGGCCCGCTCGCCTCGGCACCAAGTCACGATCTTCCACGGCTGCCACCCTAACTGCCGGGATGGCGCCGGTGGCTAGGCTGCCCCAGTGAGCGATACGAGCGAGCAGCAGGCGCAGGCCGGCCCGGGCGCTCCTCGCGGGGGCATGAGTCAGCGTCAGCTGATGCCGGGCGCGGCCGGCCGGAGACCGCCGGGCTGCTGCCCTTAGACTCGCCAGCGTGAGCACCGAGCCGGCCGTCGACATCACCGGCCTGGTCAAGCACTACGGGCGGACAGCTGCTGTCGCTGGCCTGTCGCTGCAGGCGGCGCACGCCCAGGTGACCGCGATTCTCGGGCCGAACGGGGCCGGGAAGACCACCACCATCGAGATCTGCGAGGGCTACCGGCGGCCCGATGCCGGCACCGTGCGGGTGCTCGGCCACGATCCGGTCCGCGATGCCCGCGATCTGCGGCCCAGGGTCGGCGTGATGCTGCAGTCCGGCGGCATCCCGACGACTGCGCGGGCCGGCGAGTACCTGCGGGTGATGGCCGGCTTCTACGCGCGGCCCATTGATCCCGCCGTACTGCTCGATCGCCTCGGGCTGTCAGCCAGCGCGCGCACTGCGTACAAGCGGCTCTCCGGTGGCCAGCAGCAGCGGCTTTCCCTGGCGGCAGCTGTCATCGGTCGGCCGGAACTTGTATTCCTCGACGAGCCCACCGCCGGGCTTGATCCGCAGGCGCGGCATGCCACCTGGGACCTGATCACCGGGCTGCGCGCGGCCGGCGCCGCCGTCATCCTGACCACCCACCATATGGAGGAGGCCGAGCGGCTGGCGGATCACGTCGCCATCGTCGATCACGGGACACTGGTCGCTGAGGGCAGCCCGGCCGAGCTCACCGGCACGGCGGGCCAGCTCAGGTTCCGCGCCGAGCCTGGCCTGGACACCGACAGCCTGCTGGCCGCGCTCCGGCCGGGCACCGCCGCCAAGGAATCCCCGGCCGGGCACTACGTCGTCGAAGTCTATGACCGGGTCGACCCGCAGCTGCTCGCCGCGGTGACCGCATGGTGCGCCGAGCGCGGCATCCTCGCGCAGAGCCTGCGGATCGAGAACCGCACGCTGGAGGACGTCTTCCTCGAGCTGACCGGACGGGAGCTGCGCTCGTGACCGGGCCGGGGCCCAGAACCGGGCCCGGGACCGGGACGGCGGCCGCTAGCTGGCCGGCCCCGGCACCGGGCGCGGCGCCGCGGCCCAGGATGGTCGGCGCGCAGGCCACCCTTGAGCTCCGCACGCTGCTGCGCAACGGCGAGCAGCTGCTGCTTGTCCTGATCATCCCGGTACTGCTGCTCGCCGCGTTCAGCCGCGAGCCGCTGGTCAACTTCGGGCCGGGCAAGCGGATCGACTTTCTTGCCCCCGGGATCCTGGCGCTTGCCATCATGTCGACCGCCTTCACCAGCCTCGCGATCGCGACCGGGTTCGAGCGGCGGTACGGAGTGCTCAAGCGGCTCGGCTCCACTCCGCTGGGGCGCAGCGGCCTGATCACGGCGAAGACGCTGACCGTGCTGGTGGTGGAGCTGATGCAGGCCGCGGTGATCGTCGCGGTCGGGCTGGCGCTCGGCTGGCGGCCGCACGCGGGCGGCAGCGCGATCGCCTGGACCCTGCTGCTCATGCTCGCCGGGACCGCCGCGTTCAGCGGCCTGGCCCTGCTGATGGCCGGGACACTGCGGGCCGAGGCCACCCTGGCCGCCGCCAATCTCGTCTACCTGGTCATGCTCGGGCTCGGCGGCGTGGTATTCCCGCTGACGAGGTTCCCGGCGGGCGCGCAGCCGGTCCTGAAGCTGCTGCCGGCCGGGGCGCTGTCGGACGGCCTGCGCTCGGTACTGCAGCGGCCGAACCTGGCTGGCCTCGCTGACAGGATCCCGCACGGCAGCGGGCTGCCGCTGCGCGACCTGCTGGTGCTGGCCGCCTGGGCGGCGGCCGGCATTGCCATCACGGCGCGGGCGTTCCGCTGGGAGTGACGCGTGTCCCGCTGTGAGTAGCGCCGTGACCGGCGGGCCAGGCGCCCGGGGTGACGTGCTCGGCCGGGTGCCGCCCTCCCTGCTGGTGGGCACGGGCATCGTGTCGGTGCAGCTGGGCGCGGGCGTGGCCGGCCGGCTCTTCACCGAGATCCCGGCGGCCGGCGTCACCGGCCTGCGGCTGTGGACATCAGCCGCGATGATGACGGCCATCGGCGGCCGGGGCCTGGCCAGGGAACTGCGCGACATGGTCAGGCGCAGGCGCAGGCAGGACGCCGCCGTGGCGGTCGCCTTCGGCGTCACGCTCGCCGTCATGAACTTCTCGATATACCAGTCGTTTGCGCGGATCCCGCTGGGCATTGCCGTGACCATCGAGTTCCTCGGGCCGCTGGGCGTGGCGGTTGTCTCGTCCCGCCGGCTGATCGACCTGCTCTGGGTCGCCTTGGCCGGCCTCGGCGTGGCGCTGCTCGCGCGCGGCGGCACCAGCCTGGCCAGCGGCGCGGTACCCGGCGCCAGCGGCGGCACCGGGCTGGCCGCCGCGGGGATCGCGTTCGCGCTGGTGGCGGCCGCGGCATGGGCGGCCTACATCGGGCTGAGTGCGGCTACCGGGCGGCGGCTCGGCGGCTCGT
>DATGVY010000159.1:0-1994 GCA_035299845.1 Streptosporangiaceae bacterium | reverse complement strand
CGAGGATCAAGCGTCCTGGCGGGGCTGGTCGGCCCGCGCGGCGATGCTTCCTTACGTTTATGTGGAGGCGGTGCGGCGCAGCGGCGGGCGGCCCGTGATGCTGCCGCCGGGCGGCGACGGCGACGAGGCCGGCGCCACCGTCGCGGGCCTGGACGGCCTGCTGGTCACGGGCGGGCCTGACATCGACCCGGCCAGGTACGGCGCGCCGCGGCACTCGCGGACGCAGCCTCCCGCGACGTTGCGGGACGCGTGGGACCTGGCCGTCACCAGCCATGCGCTGCGGCTTGGCGTGCCGCTGCTGGCCATCTGCCGCGGCATGCAGGTGCTGAACGTCTGCCGGGGCGGCACGCTGCACCAGCACCTGCCCGACCTGGTCGGCCATTCGCGGCACGACGGGCCGCCGAACGGATTCGGGCTGCACCGCGTGCGGGTCAGCCCGGACAGCACGCTGGCCGGGATTGTGCCCGAGGACGGCTTTTTTGACGTGCCCACGCACCACCATCAGGCGGTCGACCTGCTCGGTGACGGACTCAAGGCGGTGGCCTGGGAGGAAGACGGCACGATCGAAGCGGTCGAGACGGGGCCGTCTGAGCTCGACGGCTTCTCCGGCTTCGTGCTCGGCGTGCAATGGCACCCCGAGCAGGGCAGCGACCCCCGTTTGTTTACCGCGCTCGTCAGTGCAGCCTACGACAGGGCCGCCGCCGACAGGGCCGCGGCCGAGCGGGCCGCCGCTCGTAGCACGGTACTTGCGCCTATGATCTAAGCTTTCTGCGTTGAGTGCTGCCCCGAGGCAGCATCGCTGATCAGGAGAAAGACCGTGCCGGGAGGGTCACCCGCCATCACCGCCGCGGTGTTCCGCGCGGTGCGGACGGGAAACGCCTTCGAGGAGACCGTCGAGCGCCTGCTCGAGGGCGTCAAGCTGGGCGTGTACGCGCCGGGTGACAGGCTGCCGCCGGAACGGGAACTCACCCGCAGGCTCGGGATCAGCCGTATCACGCTGCGAGAAGCGCTGCGCGAGCTGGCCGCCGCCGGGTACGTCGAGACCAAGCGCGGCCGGTTCGGCGGCACCTTCATTCTGCGCCAGCCCGAGCCCATGGTGCACGACGAGCTCACCAGGACCGCGCGGGACATGGGCGGCCAGCTCGACGACGCGCTGACGTTCCGCCGGGTCGTGGAGACGGGCGCGGCCGAGATGGCGGCCCGGGCGAGCCTGACCATGCAGCAGCGGGAAAGCCTGGCCGAGTGCCTGACGGCCGTGAATGCCTGCGAACCGGCCGTCTACCGGCAGGCGGACACGCGGCTGCACCTGGCCATTGCCGACGCGGCGGGCTCGCCGATGCTGACCGCGAGCGTCGTCGAGGCCCGGGTGCAGCTGGTTGACCTGCTCAATGCCATCCCCATGCTCAGCCGCAACCTTGAGCACGCGAACGTCCAGCACGCCAGCATCGTTCGGGCCATCCTGGCCGGCGATCCCGACCGGGCCAGGCGCGCGATGGAAGAGCATGTGGCCGGGACCGCGGCGCTGCTGCGCGGCTTCCTCGGCGAGTCCTTGTCCGGCCCGGCGGCGGTCGGGTAACGGCCACGTAGCACGCCTGTAACGCCCCGGACGGCCTGGTGGCGGCGGGCCGTCCGGACACCCCTTTTCACCTCTTGACACGCTCCCCGGCACAGTGGGTGAATACCTTCATTCAATGGATCAATTCCATCCATATGTGCTTCGCCTAGGGAGATCGCATGGCCGACGACATAGCCGCCGTGCCGGCGGCGGATGAGGACGAGCGCCGCCTGCATGAGCTTGGCTACGCACAGGAGCTTCGCCGGCGGATGTCGGGGTTCTCGAACTTCGCCGTGTCGTTCACGATCATCTCGATCCTGTCCGGCTGCCTGACCCTGTACGGGTACGGCATGAACACCGGCGGACCCGCGATCATCGTCTGGGGCTGGCCCATCGTCGGGGTCCTGACGCTGATGGTCGGGCTGGCCATGGCGGAGGT
>DATGVY010000158.1:0-2063 GCA_035299845.1 Streptosporangiaceae bacterium | reverse complement strand
GGCCCGGCCTCTCGACCCAGCCGGGGCCCGGCCAGCCGACGCCGTAGCCGGCGCTCCGCTGGCCGCCGTGTCAGGTACCTGGGCCGACGCGGCGGCCGACCCGGCCGGGGCGGACCCGGCGGCCGACGTACCTGCCGCGGTCGCCGCCACCGCTGGGGCGGGCTCAGCGGCCGACGTGCCTGCCGCGGTCGCCGCCACCGCCGATGCGGGCTCAGCAGCCGGCGGACCTGCCGCCCGGGTGACGGCGCGGCGGGTACGGCCTGTCGTCTTGCGGCCCCCCGCGCCGCCCTCAGGACTCGCGGGCGGGGCCGTGGCCGCCGCAGGCTGCTGGGCCCCAGCATCGGGCCCCTGGCCCGCCTGAGGCCCGCTGACCGCCGGCGCAGCTCCTACGCCAGCAGGATCTGCGCTTCCGTGCCCATCACTGCTGTTCTCACTGTCGTTCAGCTCGGTTTCGAGCATCCGGGTATTCTCCCGTCAGGCTCCCGGGCGCGTGGGTTCGCAAAGAACCCGCCGCTCCGCGCAGGAGCTGGTCGTACGCGCTCGCTGGGAGGGTGCCCGTCTCGTGGACGGTCAGCGCTCCCGGGCGCGTTGTCTCTATCTGTCCCTGTGCCAGGCCTTGCACATGCGCCTCGGCTGCCGAGGCAGCCATTACGGCGAGTGGCCCCTGCGCCAGCCTGGTCACCAGCGGTGGTGACGACGGCGCAAGAGCAGCCACGCGGCGAAGTGCGGCCAGGATGTCGTCGGGTCGTACGGCAGGTGTCATGTGCCGAACAACCATTCGAAGTATCGCATACCCGGCGTTCCGCTCGTCCACGGCACGCCGGTCTGTCTCCATGGTGACCACTGCGGCGCGGGCGTCCATGCGCCTGAGTCCCTTGCCGGTCAGGCGCTCCACTTCCAGAGTGTCGGTGGCGAGAAATGCCTCGACCGCCATGGCTGCCTGCTCCGGCCCGACTCCGGGGAGCACGACCTCCCACTGGGACGCCTCCGCCGCGTTGGCGCCCAGAGACCCGGCTTCCTCGGTCACGTCGATCACATCAATCCCGTCCGGCAGGGCCGCGTCGAGCCCGTCCCGCACGTCGCCCACGGCGCACGCTTCCGTGAGAGAAAGCTCTAGGTACTCAGCCTCACTCGCGGTCCCCGTCGGGGCCGCGCCAGCGTAGGAGATCTTCGGGTGCGGCGTGAATCCGGCCGAGTAGGCGATGGGCAAACCCGCCCTGCGAACTCCCCGTTCAACGGCCCGCGCGATATCCCTGTGACTGGCGAAACGCATCCTGCCTCTTTTAGCGTACCGGACACGAAGACGCTGGACGACGGGCGGCGGGGCGGCCTGCCCGGCCGGCCGCGGCGGAGCGGGACGCGCCATCTAGACGCCCGGCCCGTTGGCCGGCGCAGCGGTGCCCCGCGCCATCATGGCCGGTGACTGTGCGCCTGCCACGGTCAGCGGGAGCAGCCTGGCTCCTGTCGGCCCGGTCTGGATCTCGGTGCCCATGGTCGGACATACTCCGCAGTCATAACAAGGAGTCCAGCGGCAATCATCCACCTCGGCCGGCCCGGCCGGGTCGATGGCGTCCTGCCAGTCCTGCCAGAGCCAGTCGCGGTCCAGCCCGGCGTCCAGGTGATCCCAGGGCAGCACTTCGCTGTACTCGCGTTCGCGGGTGGTGTACCAGTCCAGGTCCACGCCGTCGGCGGCCAGGGCCTGCGCCGCGCAGCGCGCCCAGCGGTCGAAGGAGAAGTGCTCTGTCCACCCGTCGAACCGCGCCCCGTCCGCCCATGCCGCCTTGATCACCTTCGCGACCCGGCGGTCGCCGCGCGACAGCAGGCCCTCGATGATGGCCGGCTTGCCGTCGTGATAGCGGTAGCCCACCGCCTTGCCATAGGCGGGATCGGAGCGCAGCGCGCCGCCCAGCTTGCGCAGCCGGTCATCCACGGTCTGGCGGTCGCACTGGGCCGCCCACTGGAACGGCGTGTGCGGCTTGGGCACGAAGGCGCCGATGGACACCGTGCACCGGATGTCACGCCGCCCGGACGCCTCCCGGCCGGCCTTGATCACCTGCCTGGCG
>DATGVY010000157.1:0-23388 GCA_035299845.1 Streptosporangiaceae bacterium | reverse complement strand
GATGCGCTACACGGACCAGCCGGTGCACGCCTACCTGGCCCAGCTGGCCGTCATCCAGCAACATGACACGACCGGGCGCCTCGATCAGGTCACCGCGCCCGCCCTCGTGCTGGCCGGCGAGGAAGACATCCTCATCCCGGTCGCGCTGTCGCGCCGGATACACGCCGGCATCCCCGGCTCGGGCGGATCATCCTGCTCGACGCCCCCGCCGTCCTCGGCTGGGAGGCGTGGCGGGACCTGGCCGGCCGCTACGGTCTCGGCCTGGTCCAGCTCGCGCTGCAATCGGCGATGGACGCCGGCGCGATCGTTCCGCAGCCCGTCGCCCCCCTCGCCCACGTCCTCATCGGCGCACTCGACGAGTGCGCACTCTACGTCGCACGAGCCGAGGACCGGCCGACGGCGCGGGAGGAGTGCGCCGCGATCTTTGACCAGATCTTGCGCGCCATCACCCCGGACGCCTGATTGGCCACCACCGCCTCGATCACGACGGACCGCATTGCGGCCCACCATGGCTTCCCATCTGCTTGGCACCGCGCTCGGGCAACGAACCTGCCCCGGCTAGAAGTGCCATATGCAATGCGATGCTTGTGCAGCAGAAGACAGCACAATGGAGACAGCGCCAGAACTGGCTGTTCTGTGCCGCTCGGCCACAGCAAACTCGCCAACTGCAGGCAGCGCAGAGTCGGCGGTCGGGAGCGTACTCAGAGTGGTCCGTATGCGGGTGCCGCGGTTACGTGGCGTAACTGCCACGGCGGTCCTACCGTGAGGTTCTCATCATTGCTGGGGCCGTCGGCTGGCCCTGCCTTCCGGGTCTCAGCCCGACCCTGGGAGGTACCCGATGATCGCCATCGACACTCCATCCACTGTCCTCGTCCCCGCCGAGCCGACATTCACCGGCCCGGAACGTCTGGCGCTCGCCAGGTTCCTGGCCGGTTACAGCGGGCTGACCCGCGAGGCCTACGCGCTGGACCTCGGCCAGTTCGCCGGCTGGTGCCGTCAGCATCACCTGCGCCCGTTCGAGGTGCGCCGCGCTGACATCGAGTGCTTCGCCCGGGACCTGGAGGCCAGAGGCCGGGCCCGTGCGACGGTTACACGCCGCCTGTGCACGATCGCCGGGTTCTAGCGCTACGCCGTCGAGGAAGAACTCCTTGATCACTCACCAGCGGCGCATGTCCGCCGGCCGCGGCTGGATTATGAGTCGCGTGCAACCGGCCTGGACCGCAACGAAATCGGCGCTCTTCTGGTCGCGGCCGGGCTGGGCTCACCGGCCGAGCACGCCCTGATCTCGTTGCTCGCGCTGAACGGGCTGCGAGTGTCGGAGGCCACCGGCGCCGACATCGAGGCGATGGGTCTGGAACGCGGGCACCGCACCCTCACCATCACGCGCAAAGCCGGCAAGGTCGTCACCATCCCGCTCGCGCCGCGCACTGCCCGGGCGAGCGTTGCGAGGGGCCGATCCTCCTCGACGACGATGGCCGGCGGCTGGACCGGCACGGTGCGGGGCGCATCGTCCGCCGGGTCGCGCGGCGCGCCGGGATCGGCAAGCCAGTCGGGCCGCACACCTTGAGGCACGCGTTCACCGCGGTTTCGACGCCGGCGTGCCGCTGCGGGACGTGCAGGAGGCCGCCTCGCACGCTGACCCGCGGACCAGTATGCGGTACGACCGGGCCCGCACATCGCTCGACCGGCACCCAACCTACATTGTCGCCTGGCCGGAGCCGGCCAGGCGGGAGGCCGGACCACCGTCCGTTCAACGCGCGCCACACTGGATGGAAGCCGGGCTCAGGCTCTCCCGGCCGTACTGTCCTACCGCTGTGCTACCGTCATGTCATGGCAGTCCGCAAGAAGCGCTCCATCTCGATGCCCCCCGAGCTGGATGCCGAGATAGCCGCCGCCGCCGAGCAGGCGGGGATGAGTTACAGCGCGTGGCTGGCCGACACCGTCCGCAAGGAATTCACCATCCGGGCGGGCCTGGCCGCCGTCAGCCAGTTCGAGCGCGACCACGGCGCGTTCAGCGCCGCCGAGATCGCCGACGCCGACGAGTGGGCCGCCCGGGCGATCCAGCGGGCCGGCCACGCCGGAGCCGGTTCCGGGCGCCGGACTGCCTGATGGGCGTCACCTACGACACCGGCGCGCTCATCGCCGCCGACCGAGGCGAGCGCCGCATGTGGGCCCGCCACCGCGCCCTGCTGGTGCGCCGCGAGGTGCCGGTAGTCCCCGCACCCGTCGTGGCCCAGTCCTGGCGCGGAACCAGCCGCCAGGCCCTTTTAGCGCGGCTGTTGTCCGGCTGTGACATCGAGGCCCTCGATGACGGCCAGGCCCGCTCCGTCGGCGCCCTCGCCGCCCGCACCGCGACTACTGACATCGTCGACGCGTGCGTCGTCGAGGGCGCCCTGCGCCGCCGCGACCTGATAGTCAGCTCCGATGAAGGCGACCTCCAGTCCATCGCATCCGCGGTCAGCCGCCGCCTCGAGATCGACCGCCCCTGACCCCCTGCCCGGAAGTCAGCCGATCAGATCCTGGCGGGCGACAGGCGCACATTCTCCGACCTTGTCGCCGACGCGTGATTCACACGCACTCGAACGCTGATATGCGCGCAGCGCTGTTGCGGGGCATTGTGGTCCGGGCCGGGCGAGCGTTGGTCGTTCTGCGCGGCCGCGGATTATTGGTCAGGTGTTCAGCTTGTCCCGTTCGGCCCTGGGCAGGCGGGCCACCACCAGCTCGTAGGAATGATCGATCAGGTCAGGCAGTTCATCCTGGGGTACCGAGCCGTCGAGTGTGACTGTGTTCCAGTGCCGCTTGCTGAGGTGGCAGCCGGCGGTGATCGCGGGATACCGGCGGCGCAGCCCGGCCGCGAGATCCGGGTCGCATCTGAGGCTGACGCTGCCGGGCGCCGGGCCCAGCGTCACCAGCGCGAACATCTTGCCGGCGACCTTGAACACCGCCACCTCATCGCCGAACGGGTAGTCCTCCGCCGATCCTGGCCTGGCGCTGCACGCCGCGATCACCCGGTCTCGCAGTGAATCGGTCATCACCTGCTCACCTGCCCGCCCCGCACGCCCCGGCCTGCTGCCAGTCCCGGGACGGGTAGACAGCGGGCCTGCGGCAACGGCGGCACCGGGTCAAGGCTCGCTTGGCCCCGCACGGCCCGGCTACGGGGTGATCTTCCACAGGTCTGAGGCCTGCTGAACGAAGGCCGGCGCCGATAGGCGCATCTTGCCGGCGCACGCGCGGATCACAGCAACCGCAGCAGCCAGCGCGTACCACCAGAAGTCGTCGGCCTGCCACCAGGCCACCTCGCCGGGCAGATCCGGCTGGATCCCGCCACGGGCTGACGCGCTGGCCGGGATCGCGAACTGGATCTTGCGGTTCTCCCGGCCCTGGAACTTGCACTCGCCCAGGTATTTCTCGCGCAATCCCGGATAAGAGACGGGATCGTCCCGCCCGACGCCGGCCACCTCCAGCGCGCCGGCCGACAGCCGTATGAACACCTCTGCTGGGGACGTGTCGTGACGAGGATGCAGCTCCTCGATGGCAGCCGCTAGATCGAGCACGTCCTCGCCTCGCGCCAGGCCGGACAAGAGCCGCCGAACAGCCTCAGCACCGTCCTGATCCGTCGGACCCTTCCTGGCCATACCGAAAACCCTATGCCCAGGCCCAGCCAGATCCCGGGTCATCACCGAGCGCGGCCAACGGCCGAGAACATGAACCCGCACCTCACCGCCGGTCGGAGCGGCGAGGACGAACGAGCTGGACGCCGACGAGCGGCGACAGATCATCGGGAGCGAGGAAGGGTTCCGTTCGCGCTGTTGGTGAAGGGTCGGGGGTGTTCCCCGGTTCGTGGCTGGCGGAGTGGTCTCGCAAGCACCCATTCGGCGTCTCGCCATGTAGCCGGCGGGACAACCATGACCATGTGTCCGGGGACCGGGCTGCTCAGTCAGAAGGGCGCGGCCTGGTGGCCGGCTCATGCCGCATGAGCGAGCGTGCCCGGGGTCTGGTGACCCCCCTCCTGGTCTGCGGGGCATCCTGGCGGTCAGGTTGCCGCGCTGGTGTGCGGCATCGTGGCAGGTGTCCCGGTGGCCTGTTCGGCGAGCAGGTGGTAGGCGCGGGTGAGCAGCTTGCGGGAGATCGCGATGGTGGCGATCTTCTTGCCGCGGCGCCTGGCGATGGCCTGGTAGCTGGCGGCGAACTCCGGGGAGCGCTTGGCGGTCTGCGCTGCCTGGTTCAGGACCCACCGCAGCCACGCCGAGCCTTGCTTATCTGTGCCTCCGGGCGGCTGTCAACCAGTCGATCAGCTGCGGGCCGTTGCCGCAGGACGTAGGTGGCGGAGGCGGGGGCCGCGCGGTTTCTGGCGGGCAGGCCCCCCTGGGGCCCGGCCCGTAACTGTCCCGCGGAGGGCTGGCAGAGGCTCCGTTGTCAGAGGGCGGCCGAAGGCCGTCGCGCAGCGACCGTGGCCCTTGACGGCGGAGGGGCCAGCCCGCACAATGCGCGGCCCCCGGTTCCGCCGCCGGCCATGCCGCGAGCGTGGAACCGCGGCTGCGGGGGGGCCGATTACATGGTGGTTCTCCCTTCAGGGATGGTCCGGTAATCCGCGGGTGGAGCGCCCAGGCTTATCTCGGTGCACGGCGGCCGGTGCGCCACCGGCGACATGATGGTGATGGGGTGCCTCCGGGCATGGGGTGCGGCTGCTCAATCTTGGACGGCTGTCCAGGCCAGATGGCCCGGCAGGCAGCAGGGCTTCGGGAGCCAGCCGCAGGTCATCAGCTGAACGGGCGCAACCCGCGGACCTTCCGGACGCCGGGGAAGGGGTTCATGGTCAGGTGGCTGGCTGCCAGGCCTCATCGCCCAGGTCGCGCAGCGTGTGGTAGCAGCGGCGGGCCAGCTTGCGGGCGACGGACAGCAGCGCGCGCTGGCCATCGATCCGGTGGAGTTTGAGTTACCTGGTGCGCTGGGATGGGTTGATGACGGCGCCGCTATGGGATGAGCGCGATCTTCCCGGTGGTGTGGCTGCTCATACTCGCGCGGTGGGCGGCGACGGCATCGGCGAGTTGGAAGGTCTGGGTCACGAAGACGTGCAATGTCCCCTCCTGGGCGAGCCGCGCAAGTTCCAGGCGAGCATCGTTGCGGATCTTGGTGCCTGGCTCCGCGCCCGGCGCGCCACCGAGAACCTTGATCCCGGCCGCCAGGCTGCGCCTGACCGCCACGATGGTGGCGATCCGCGCCTGGTCCGCAACAAGCGCGAGCGAAAACGTCGATCGCCTCATCGGTGCCGACCAGGTCCAGCGCGGCGTCGATCCCGCCGGGCGCGGCGGTGCGGACCCTCTCAGCCAAGCCGTCGCCAGACGCCACGAGCACGGCGCCGAGCTTGCGGAAAAAGCCGTGCTGTGCCGGGCTGGCCGTGGCCACCAGCGTGGCCCCGCGAGCGGCCGCGAGCTGGACCGCCATGACGCCGACACCGCCAGCGGCGCCATGAATCAAGACCGTGTGCCCTCGTCCACGCCGGTTGCGGTCAGGGCGTGCCAGGCGGTCACGTCGGTGAGCATCAGCCCGGCGGTCTGCGCCAAGTCCAGCGCGGGCGGTTTGGGAACCAGAGCCTGAGCAGGCGCCACCAGCTCAGCTGCATAGGCGCCGGGCACCCGGAATGTAATCACGTCATCGCCCGCCAAGACCGATCGCATCAGGCCCGGCCGCCACCACCACGCCCGCCGTCTCCGAACCGGGCCGGATCGGCAGCCGCGCAGGATCGGCACCGAATGGCCCCGGTGTAGGACTTCCATTCGACCGGATTCACGCCCGCGGCCCGGACCTTGATCCGGACCTCTGAGCCCGGCTGGCAGTGGGCGGCTTGCAGGCGCCGGGACTCTTGCGCTGCGGCTTACCCCGAGGATCAGCGATTTCTTGGACGATACTCGTTCCCCGCCCTTCCGAGGAACTCGATGAGCTGGCCGCGGCCACCGCAGGTCAGGCGGAACCCCTGTGCGCGAGGGGGGGCCAAGGTATCTGGTCTATCGACGCTGTAGCCAAGCCGCCAGCAGCGCCGATGCCGGGAAAGGACCAGGTCAGACGTCGCGTGACACCCTGGGCGCGAGTCAGGCCGATGACCTACTACCTGGCAGAGCCCCTTACGGCGGAGCTGACGATTGACCAGATAGAGCCACTATATCGTTCATGCTAGCGATTTTTGGTTAGCGCCCCGAGCGCGACTCGAACGCGCGACCTACTGCTTAGGAGGCAGTTGCTCTATCCGCTGAGCTATCGGGGCCAGGCACGGGCGGATCATCAGCCCAGGCCAAGCTTAATGGTAGCCACCGGGTCGTTCGAGGCGCGTGCTCGCGGCGTATGCACTCGGCTGGCTGGCCGGCCGCCGTAGGGTGAGACGAGCCCGGCGGGCCGAAGCCTTCCGGTGGACCGAGGGCCTAAGGAGCGAGCGCGGTGCAGGTCCAGGACGTGATGACGCAAGCCACGGTCACCGAATCCCCCTCCGACAGTCTGCGTTCGGCGGCTGAGCATATGTGGCGGCAGCAGACGGGCTCGCTGCTGATCACCGACGACGGCCGCCTGACCGGGATCATCACCGAGCGGGACGTCCTGCGCGCAGTCGCGCTTGGCGCCGATCCGGACCGCTGCTCCGTTGACGAGGCGATGACCGCCGAGGTATTCACCGTGCCGCCCGACATGCCGTTGCAGGAAGCGGCCAGGGAGATGGCCACGCGCTGGATTCGGCACCTGCCGATCGTCAAGGACGGGCGCCTGCTCGGCGTGGTCAGCATGCGCGACGTGACGGGCATCTTCGCCGCGCTCGCACCGGGGGATGTCAGCGTGGAGCATGAGTTCGACCAGCTGGTGCGGGAGCGCCGGCTGGCCCGCATCGAGCACGGCGACCTCGACTAGGCCCGGCTTCATGATCCCGGGGATTTCTCATAGCGACTGAGAAATCCCCGGGATCATGAAGCCCGAGCGGCGGACTGGCCGCGGGTCTCGACTGACCGCAGGGTGTCGGCCAGCCGCAGGTCCGAACCAGCCGCAGGTCTCGGCCAGCCGCAGGTCCGGACTGGCCACAGGTGCGGACTGGCCGCGGGTCTCGACTGGCCGCAGGGTGTCGACCAGCCGCAGGTCCGGCTGGCCGCAGGTCTCGGCCAGCCGCAGGTCTCGGCCAGCTGCAGATCAGGGCAGTGCGAACGGCAGCGAGATGTCGTCCAGGGCGCGCGGGCACGGGCAGTCGCGGTCGGCGGGCAGTTCCTCAATCGTGCGCATCAGCAGTTCGCGCAGCCGCCCGATGTTCTCGGCGAAGACCCGGAACACCTCAGCGTGAGTGACGCCCTCCCCCTCCTCGACGCCCGCATCGGTGTCGGTGACCAGTGCGATCGTCGTGTAGCACAGCGCAAGCTCACGGGCCAGCGCTGCCTCTGGGCAGCCGGTCATGCCGATCAGCGTCCAGCCTTGCGCCGCGTACCATTGCGACTCGGCCCGGCTGGAGAACCGGGGGCCCTCGATGACCACCAGCGTCCCTGACCCGGCCGGGATCCAGCCGGAGGCGCGCGCCACCGAGATCGCCGTCGCCCGGCCACGCGGGCAGTACGGGTCGGCGAACGGGATGTGCACCGCGCCACCGGAGTTATAGAAGGTCTGCTCGCGGCTCTTCGTCCGGTCGACGAGCTGATCCGGTATGGCCAGCGTGCCGGGGCCGTAGGACGCGGTCAGTGAGCCGACCGCGCTCGGCGCCAGCACCTGCCGTACGCCGAGCGAGCGCAGCGCCCACAGGTTCGCGCGGTACGGAATGCGGTTCGGCGGGAACCGGTGATCGCGCCCGTGCCTGGGCACGAACGCGACCCGCCGCCCGGCGACCTCGCCGATGACGACGGGATCGCTCGGCGGGCCGAACGGAGTCTCGACCGTCACCTCGTCGGCCGGCGAGAGGAATTCGTAGAGCCCGGAGCCGCCGATGACCCCGATGCTGGCCAGGTCGGCCACAGCGGGTCAGGCGACCTTCGAGCCCGAGGACGAGGACGACGACGAGGAGCGTGACGACGAGGAGGAACCGCCCGAGCCGTTGGAGCCAGCGGACGAACCGGACGACGAAGAACCGGACGACCCGGCCGCGCCGGCCTTATCGCCGGACGACGACCCGCCGTTCTTGGCGGCATCCGGTGAGCCGGAACCCGAGGACTCGGACGAGGCCGACGAGCCAGCCGTGGCCGAGGCTGCCCCTGAAGACCCGTTCAGCGCCTTGTCCTTGTCCTTCGCGGCGGTTGCGCGAGAGTCGTTGCGGTAGAAGCCGGATCCCTTGAAGACGATGCCGACCGGCGAGAACACCTTGCGCAGCCTGCCGCCACACGACGAGCATACTAGCAGCGGCTCGTCGGTGAACTTCTGCACCACCTCGCTCCGCTCCGCACAGTCAGTGCAGGCGTACTGGTAGGTCGGCACGGTACCTCCTCGGTGGCGTTAGCACTCGCCGCGTTCAACTGCTAATGGTAGCAACCGTCACGGCAGCCTGGTGATTCCTTCGCGGGGCCGGGCGACCAGCCGTACCGGGAGGTCATGCGGGCCGGCCGGGACCTGGTCGAGCAGCTCGTCGTCGTAGAGCAGCGCGATCGTCGGGACCGGCCCGCCGACGCGGGCCAGGGCACGGTCGTAGGAGCCCCCGCCGCGGCCCAGCCTGCGGCCGCGCCGGTCCACCGCGAGCGCGGGGACGATTACCAGGTCAGCGCTGGCCACGGCGGACGGCCCGCGCGGCGGCTGGGCCGGCTCCAGCAGCCCGCGCGGCCCCGCGGCCAGCGAGTCCGGGCCCTCGTAGCAGGCCCAGTCCAGGTCACCGCCGGGGAGCAGCAGCGGCAGCAGCACGTACGTGCCGCGTTTCCACAGCGCGTAGACCAGGCCGCGGGTGTCCGGCTCGGTGCCGATCGAGTAGTAGGCGGCGGCCGTGCCGGCCATCTGCGTCTCGGGCAGGGCGAGCACCGTGTCACGCAGCTGGCGGCCGGCCTCGGCGCGCTGGAGGTCGGTCAGCAGGCCCCGGGCGGCCACCAGCCGCCGCCGGAGCGCGGCCTTCGCCGCCTGCAGGCCGGCTGCGGCGCCGGTGCCGGCCGCTCCGCCAGGCACGGCCGCTCCGCCAGGCGCGGCCGCCTCCGCAGCACCTCCTGTACGACCATCAGGAACGGCCCGCGCGCCGTCAGTGCCGCCCGCGCCGGAATGAGCGCCGGGTACCCCAGGGGCCATGCCGTGCACAAGTCCTCCCGCCGGATAGCTAGGGTTCTCAGCATGGCCGACACAGCCGCCGTGACCAAGGCAGTCATCCCCGCCGCGGGCCTGGGAACCAGATTCCTGCCCGTGGCAAAGGCCATCCCCAAGGAGATGGTGCCGGTCATCGACACGCCGACGATCCAGCTGGTGGTGGAGGAGGCCGTCGCCGCCGGACTGTCCGACGTGCTGATGGTCACCCGTCGCGGCAAGTCCGCCATCGAGGATCATTTCGACCGTGCCCTCGAGCTTGAGGAGGCGCTGGCCGCCAAGGGCGATGAGGAAGGGCTGGCCAGCGTCCGCGCGTCCACCGAGCTCGCCGAGATGCACTTCGTGCGCCAGGATGCGCCGAAGGGACTGGGCCACGCTGTGCTCTGCGCGGCCGATCACGTCGGCAACGCGCCGTTCGCCGTGCTGCTCGCCGACGACTTCATCGACCGCCGCGACCCGCTGCTCGGCCGGATGATCGAAGTCAGGAAGCGCTACGGCGGCAGCATCGTGGCGCTGATGGAGGTCGAGCCCGACCAGGTCTCCGCCTACGGGTGCGCGGCGATCAAGCCGACCGATGAGGACGATGTGGTGGCCGTCACCGACCTGGTGGAGAAGCCGGAACCGGGCGAGGCGCCATCCAACTGGATCGTGATCGGGCGCTACGTCTGCGACCCGGCCATCTTCGGCGTGCTGCGGGACACTCCCCCGGGGCGGGGCGGCGAGATCCAGCTCACCGACGCGCTGCGGACGCTCGCCACGGCCGACCGGGGCGGGGCGGCGGACGGCGGCGGCGTGCACGGCGTGAAGTTCCGCGGCCGCCGCTACGACACCGGCAACAAGCTCGACTACCTGCGCACCGTGGTCCAGTTCGCCTGCGAGCGGGAGGACGTGGCCGGAGACTTCGTGCCGTGGCTGCGCAGCTACCTGGACAGCCTGTAGGCCCGGGACGCCATGGACACCGTCGACGGCTACCTCGCCGAGATCCTGGCGGCCATCCGGCCGCTCGCGCCGCGCCGGCTCAGCCTGGAGGACGCGGACGGCGGCGTGCTCGCCGAGGACATCACGGCGCAGTGGCCGCTGCCGCCGTTCGACAACTCCGGGATGGACGGGTACGCCGTCCGCGCCAGCGATACCGCCGCCGCGACCCCGGGCGCCCCGGTGACGCTACCGGTGAACGGGGAGGTCGCGGCCGGTGACACCGCCGAGCACGAGCTCGCCCCCGGCAGCTGCCTGCGGATCATGACCGGCGCGCCGCTGCCGTCCGGCGCGGACGCGGTCGTGCCGGTCGAGCTGACCGACGGCGGGACGACCCGGGTGGCGATCGGCCAGCCGGTGGCCGCCGGCGACTCGGTCCGGCGGGCCGGGGGCGATGCCGCCCCCGGGGACGTGCTGCTCGCCGCGGGCATCAGGCTCGGGCCCGTGCCGCTCGGGCTGCTCGCCGCGGCCGGCCGTGCCTCGGTGCTGGCCCGGCCCCGGCCGCGGGTCTGCGTCTTCTCGACCGGCAACGAGCTGGCCGCGCCGGGAACCCCGATCGCCCGCGGCCGGATCTGGGAGTCCAACAGCTTCATGCTGGCCTCCGCCGCGCGGCAGGCCGGCGCCGACGCGGGCCGGCGCCCCAGCGTGCCGGACGACCCTGACCAGGTCCTGGCCCTGATCGAGGACGCCGCGGGACTGGCCGACCTGCTGGTGACCAGCGGCGGCGTCAGCATGGGCGGCGAGCACGACGCGGTCAAGGCCGCGCTGCAGCGGCTCGGGACGGTCAGGTTCCGCAAGGTGGCGATGCAGCCGGGGATGCCGCAGGGGTTCGGCGTAGTCGGTAAGGACAGCACCCCGATCCTGACCCTGCCCGGCAACCCGGTGAGCGCGTTCGTCTCGTTCCGGCTATTCGTGCGGCCAGCCCTGCGCGCGCTGCAGGGGACGACGGACGACCACCAGCGGACTGCCCGCGCGGTGCTCACGGCCCCGCTGCGGTCGCCAACGGGCAAGAGATCGTTCCTGCGCGGCGTCCTGGGCAATGACAACACGGAAATTACGCCGCTGTCCGGGCAGGCATCACATCAGCTGGCGGCCCTGGCGCGGGCGAATGCCCTGATCGTCGTGCCGGAGCAGGTGATCAGCATGCAGCAGGGTGACGTGGCCGAGGTGATCAGCCTCGATGACTGAGCGGCTGACCCACCTCGACGCGGCCGGGCAGGCCCGGATGGTCGACGTGTCGGGCAAGGACGTGACGGCCAGGTCGGCGCGGGCGTCGGGGCGGGTGCTGCTGTCGGCTGCCGCCGTGGCAGCGCTGCGGGAGGGCCGGATGCCGAAGGGTGACGCGCTCGCGGTGGCCAGGATCGCCGGGATCCAGGGCGCGAAGCGGACGCCGGACCTGATCCCGCTGTGCCACCCGATCGGGCTGCATTCGGTGACCGTCGACCTTGATGTTCACGACGACGGCGTGCTGATCGTGGCCGTGACGAGGACCGCCGACCGGACCGGCGTCGAGATGGAGGCGCTGACCGCTGTCACGGTCGCCGCGCTTGCCCTGATCGACATGGTCAAGGCCGTGGACCCGGCGGCGATGATCACCGACGTGCGGGTCGAGGAAAAGACCGGCGGCAAGACCGGCCGTTGGGTCCGGCCGTGATCCGCGTGCGGGCGGCCATGGTCCGCCTGCGGGCGGCCGTGATCCGCGTGCGGGCGGCCGTGGTCCGCCTGCGGGCGGCCGTGATCCGCGTGCGGGCGGCCGTGATCCGCGTGCGGGCGGCCGTGGTCCGCGTGCGGGCGGCCGTGATCCGCGTGCGGGCGGCCGTGATCCGCGTAGGGCCGGCCGTGGTCCGCGTGCGGGCGGCCGTGATCCGCGTGGGGGCGGCCGTGATCCGCGTGGGGGCGGCCATGGTCCGCATAGGGCCGGCCGTGATCTGCGTAGGGCCGGCCATGATCCGGTGGTCCGTGATCCGGTGGGGCCGGCCATGATCAGGGCGCTCGCCGTTACGGTGTCGAACCGCGCGGCGGCCGGCGTCTACGCGGACCGCTCCGGTCCGGTGCTCGCCGAGCTGCTGGCCGCCGCCGGATGTGATGAGGTGGACGGCCCGCTGGTGGTCCCGGACGGGGAGCCGGTGCTGGCGGCGCTGCGCGAGGCTCTTGCGGACGGCTATGACGTGATCGTGACCACCGGCGGGACCGGGCTGACCCCGGGTGATAGCACCCCGGAGATGACCAGCCACGTGATCGACAGGGAGGTCCCCGGCATCGCCGAGGCGATCAGGTCGGCGGGGGCCGCCGCCGGTGTTGCCTCGGCGTTGCTGTCCCGCGGGCTGGCCGGGCTGGCTGGGCGCACGCTGATCGTCAACCTGCCCGGGTCGGCCGGCGGAGTGCGCGACGGCATGGCGGTGCTTGCCCCGATCCTCGCGCACGCTGTCGACCAGGCGCGCGGCGGCGACCATCCGCGACCAGCGTGAGGCTGAAGTTTCGCGTGGTGCGGCCGGCCGGCGGACCATCGATCACCCAGCGAATTCACCGTTCCGTCATTAGGTAACCGAATGGCGTTCAGCTACGGGACAGGGGAATGATGGTCTCGTGGGACGCATGCGCGGATGGCCGGTTACGCTCACCGAGCCCGACCTCCTCGACGCACCCGTCGGGCTTCGGCCTGTCCGGGTGAAAGATGCGTCCGTCTGGCGCGAGATCCGGACACAGAATGCGGCTTGGCTGCGGCCGTGGGAGCCCACCAACCCGGAGACCCCGCTGTACCAGACCAGCCTTGGCCCGTACATCGCCATGGCCCGCACCATGCGCCGGGAGGCGCGGCAGGGGCTGACGCTGCCGTGGGTGATTACCTATGCCGGGCGGTTTGCCGGGCAGCTGACCGTGGGCAGCATCGTCTGGGGCTCGGCCCGGACGGCACAGGTCGGTTACTGGATCGATGAGGCGGCAGCTGGCCGGGGCGTGGTCCCGACTGCCCTCGCGATGGCCGTGGATCATTGCTTCTTCATCGTCGGCCTGCACCGCATCGAGGCCACGATCCGGCCGGAGAACCAGGCCAGCCGCCGGGTGGTCGAGAAGCTTGGTTTCCGCGAGGAAGGCTTGCGACGCAGGAGCCTGCATATCGAGGGGACCTGGCGGGACCATCTGTGTTATGCCCTGACGGCAGAGGATGTACAGGGCGGCCTGCTGCCGCGCTGGCGCAGTGCGGTGTCCGCGTCCCGATCGCGAGCCGGCTGAGGCCCGTGTCGCGGGGGCCGGATGGCTGGCCGGCTGAGTCCGACATCGCGGGCCCGATGGCCGGCCGCCTGAGGGCCATGTTGCGGGCCCGCCGAGGCTATCTGGCGACACACCGGGCTTAATGCTCGTCAACAATGACGGCTGGCCCTACCGTGCGTGACGTGAGCACGCCCGCGTTTGCAGCATGCCCGCCGGGGGGAGCCCCGGCATGTTGCCGTTGGCGACCGGACGGGAGAACGCTGTGAGCAGCGCGATTCTCTACCTAGCGATCATCGCCATCTGGGCCGGGATACTGGTGCCCCGGTGGCTGCGCCGGTCGCACGACGCGCCCGGTACGGCGGAGGACCGGTCCGGCGAGGGCTCGCAGCCGCTGGCGGAGTCCGGATCACATGCTGAGGCCATGGCTAGCGCGCACGTGGACGCTGCCGTGCACGCGGACGCCGCAGTGCACGAGCACGATGCGGCCGTTGAACACGGTGTGGCGATTGAGCACGGCGTGGCCTTCGAGTACGACGCGGCCTTTGAATACGGTGCGGTGCATGCAGACGGCACCGCTTATGAGTACGAGACGGCCGTGGAGTACGGCTCCGCCGTTGAATACGACGCCGTGCTCGAAGACAGCGGCCCCGGCCGGGGCGGCGCTGACCAGAATGGCGCCGGGGTCTCGGGCGCCGGGGACTCGGCTGACGATGACGACACCGAGCCTGCACTCACCTTGCGCGGGCGGCCGCTGTGGTCCGAGGGACCGGGATGGCACCCGCTGGGCCGTCGCCGGGACCGGCCGCGCCCGGCAGTCACCCGGGCGAGCGCGCTGCAGGCACGCCGCCGGATGCTGACCACGCTGGTGACGCTGACGATCGCCGCTCTGGCGCTGACGACCCTGCACATGGCGCCATGGTGGATCATCGTCCCGCCGGCCGGGACGCTCGGCCTGCTGCTGCTGGTGCTGCGTGAGGCTGCCCGGGCCGATGCGGAGGCCGCTGATCGGGCCGCTGAAGCCCGAGCGGCGCACGAGGCCCGGCTCGCGGCACGGCGCGCTAGCGAGGCGCAGGCCGCTGCCGCGCCGGAGCCGACCGCAGAGATCATCGACATCTCGGCCAGGGTCAGTGACCAGCTCTACGACCAGTACGCCGACGCCGCGGTACGCGCCGTCGGCGACTGAGACGCCTGCCTGCTCGTCAGCGCCTTGCCCGCCGTGTGGCCATCTCAGGTTGCACCTTGTCCATTGCTCCTGCTCTGTTCCCTCTGCTCCGGTTGCTTCTGCTTCGGTTATTCGTAGCATGGTTGCCCTGGCATCGGCTGGCCTGGCGCATCGCCGACCGACCGCGCCGGTGCCGATGTTTGCTACGCTGGCTGCCGGTCTTGGGGCTGTAGCGCAGTCCGGTAGCGCACCTCGTTCGCATCGAGGGGGTCAGGGGTTCAAATCCCCTCAGCTCCACCCAAACCAGCAGGTCAAAGGCATGATCCCAGGATCATAGTGATCATTGGATGATCGTTTGACCGTCACTTGACCGTCGTCCTGGGCACCAGCGGCCGGCACTCAGCGCCCTCAGCGGTCCGCGCTGGCATTGCGTTTCCATGGAACCCTGCGCTGTCTGAACACCATCATGGTCGTCCGCGGGCCAACGGCCGGTGACGCCACGCCTTGCAGAAGATCTCCAGGTCCTCGCCGCGGTCGCGGACCATGGCCGAGGACAGGTAGGCCCGGGACCACCCACGCCGACGACGCCACGATCCTGCCCGCGCTGCGCGCAGGCGCACTTGGCTACCTGACCAAGGACACCAGCGCGGAGCAGATCGAAGCGGCGATCCGCGCGGTCCATGCCGGGCAAACCCACCTGGACCCCGCTGTCCAGGAACACCTCGTGGCCACGGTTATCAGCCGCGCGCCGGACCCGCCCGAAGGCGGCAACTACCACCAACAACTGCCCGCCGGGCTCACCTGGGGAGCCGAAGTCCTCGCCCTGCTCGCCGCCGGCCTCAGCAACCCCGAGATCGCCCAGCGCCTCTTCGTCAGCAACGCCACCGTGAAAACCCACATCAACCGGATCTTCGCCAAGACCGGCGCCCGCGACCGCGCCCCGGCCGCGCCCAGGCCGTCCGGTACGCCTACCAGACCGGCCTGGCAAGCCCAGCCACCTGACAACCCCGATCACGCCCGCAGGACAGCTGTCCCCTTTCCCAAATGCTTGCCGCACGGACTGCCCGCTCGCTGTTGCCATGCTCAAATTGACGCTGGCGGCTTGATAATTTTGGTCTTTCTGATTAAGAACTGCAGTCCCTGTGCGGTGTAGCTCTCTGCCACTCCTCTGTTCCGCCCCCCCGCCGCCTAAATCCTCGGCGCCCGCCAGCACATCGTCGTCCGCGGTGGAGCCCGTCTGGGATCCGGTTCACGGCTTCACCCAGGCTCATGCCGTGCCGCCCGTGTCGCGGACCGCCCCGCGAGCAGGCGGAGTGAGGATGCTGCCGGCTTGTTCCACCAGCATTGTCATCTCGTACGCGACCAGGTCGAGGTCGGCTGCGGCGGTGGTGAGCACGGCGAGGCTCGAGCCGTCATCGATCGCCATGAACACGAGGGTGCCCCGTTCCATGGCGACCAGGCCCTGGGTGACGGCACCGCCGTCCAATATCCGGCCTGCGCCACAGGCCAAGCTGATCAAGCCGGAGGTGATCGCGGAGAGCATCTCCAGATGATCGGACTGTATCCGGTCGGACACTGCCACCGGGACGCCGTCCGAGGACACCACGAGGGCGTGCAGCACCCTGGGAACGCGCTCGGTGAAGTCGTTGATGAGCTGGTCGAGGCCCTGCGGATGAAGGACCGGATCCACGTGTTCCCCCTCAGTCGTCCTGGGCCGACTGATCCGCGTCGCGGTCCATCCGGGCCACCGCCCTGGCCCGGCGGGAGCCCCGCTGGAAGCTGGCCAGCCTGCCCAGTGCGATCTGCGCCGATTCGGCCGCCGTGGCTTGCTGGGTCTCCCGGTCGACCGCAGCGCCGGGGGCGAGGTTGGTCTGCGGAATCCGCTGCGGCAGCCCAGCGGAGGTCAGGCCACCAACCGCAGGGATGTCACCCGCCGCCGCGGCACGCCGACCGTCGGCGACGGAGGCCCAGGTTGCCGAAGCCGTGGCCGGCTGCCCCGCTAGCGTCGGCTGGTCGGCTTGCAGCTCGCTGCGCCGGAGCAGGCCCCGGCTGCGCGTACGGAAATAGTCGGATTCGACGGATTCGAAAATGGGCAGCGTGCCGCCCGGCTCCGTACTCACCGGCTCCGGCACGGTCACGGCGAAGGAGGCGGCTTGGCCCGTGGATGGCAACGGCGCGCCCAGCGGCAGCGGGGCGGCGTCGGGCATGGCGATCTCCGGCCCGACGGCAAACTCCGGCCCGACGGCAAACTCTGGCCCGGCGGCGAACCAGGGAGCTGAGGCCCGCGGATCCGCGGCCGCAGCTACGGCGTCGGCTCCCCCGCCGGCCCTGGCACGGAGGACTTCGCCAGTTTGTCCCGGCCAGCCGCCGGGCCCGGCGTCCTGCGAGATCAGCGCGGCGGGAAGGTGCACCTCGGCGGTGGTACCGCCGTCCGGCCGCAGCCCCAGCGCCACCCCTATGCCGTGCCGCGCCGCTAGGTGCGCGACTGCGAACAAGCCCATATGCCGGGCGACCGCCACGTCCGCGAGGGGCGGGTGGGCCAGCTGCCGGTTGAGCTGCCTCAGCTGCTCCTCGGGCATGCCCATTCCGCCGTCGGTAATGTTAATCACCGAGCCGCCGCCGCGAACTATGTGCCCGGATACGATTACCTGCGTCGTCTTGGGCGAAAACGAGGTAGCGTTCTCCAGCAGCTCGGCGAGCAGGTGCACGGTGTCGGCCGCAGCGCTCCCGCTAACCGAGACACCCGACTGGACGTTGAGGATGACCCGGTCGTACTGCTCGATCTCGGACACTGCGGCCCGAAGAACATCCACCAGGGTGACCGGCTCGGTCCAGCGGCGTGGTGTCTCGTGGCCCGCGAGGACGAGCGCGCTGTCTGAGTTGCGCCGCATCCGGGTGGCCAGATGATCCATCTGGAAAAGGCTGGCCAGCCGTTCCGGGTCATCCTCACCGAGTTCCAGGCTGTCGATCAGCCGCAGCAGCCGTTCCAGCAGGGAATGGCTGCGCCGGAAGAAACTGGCGAACACGGCACTAACGCTGCCACGCAGCCGGGCCTCTTCCCCGGCCAGCCGCACCGCTTCCCGCTGCATCTGGTCGAAGGCGCGGGCGACCTGGCCGATCTCGTCGGTGGACAGCACGTCGATCGGTGTCATGGGGAGAGGGTGTCCGGAGTTCCCGGCCACGCCCAGCGAACGGATCTCCGCAGGCAGGCGTGCCCCGGCGACATCCAGGGCAGCCGTTTCAAGCCGTCGCAGCGGGCGCACCATGGACCTGGCAATGATCATGATGGCCAGCAAGACAAGGGTTAAGACGGCCAGCGCCGCGCCACCGGTGATTGTCGCGGACCGCATCGCGCTCCGCTGCAGTGCCTGGGCGTAGGCCGTGATCCAGGTCGCCAGCTGCTGCTCGGCATGGCGCATCCAGCCGACCGTGTAGGACATCCCGGCCCACCACTGCTGCCTGGCGTGGGCACCGAGAGCCAGCGCGCCATTGCCGCCCGCTGTCGCGCGCTGTTCCATCGCCCGGGCCTGCACGGCTGGCGGGCCGGCCAAGGTGTCGGTGAGGGCCGAGCTCTCCTCGGGGGTCGCCGAGCTGCGGAACGATACGAGGTCGCTGGCCTGCTGCGCCTGGGCGCTGGTCAGCGCGGTGAGCGCTCCGGGCCCGAAGTGGCCCTCGGCGAGCGCCGCGCCGAGAAGGGCCTGCTGCTGCGAGGCCTGGTCCTTTATCCTGGACAGCGAGCCGAGCGCGCGCACGCTGGTGATGAGCGCGGAGTTGCCGCTCAGGTCGGCGATGCCGTCGTTGACCGGGAACAGGCCAGCTGTCGCCGCGGAATAGCCGTTGATCACGGCCAGCGCGGGAGCGTGGCTCTGCGCCGCGTGCCTGCGCAGGCCATGCAGTTCGGCGATGCTGGCCAGGACCATGGCCGCCCCGGCCCGCGTCTGGGCCGGGTATCCGCGGCCAAGCTGGAGAATCCGCCGGCGCACCGTGGCCGCCCAGCCGTCGGTGATCACATACTGCCGATGCAGGGCCGCAAGGCCCGCAGCCGGGCGCCCGTCCGCGATGAACGCGGCCGTGTCGGCCCGCTCGTCCTCCATCGCCTGCGCTAAGCCGGTGACCTGCTGGCCGAGCACCGCGAGCCGACCGACCTGGCCGTACGCCTCCGCGCTGCGCATCGCGTCGGTGACCCGCATCCCGGTGAGCGCCAGGCCCAGCACCGTCGGAATAGCCACCAGGACGACCAGTCGGCAGGCCACCCGCCAGTTCCGCAGGGCCAGCGCCGAGCCCGCGCCACGCTGGGCGGGCAAAGCGCCGGGAAGTGCGGCATCGGCAGAACTGGACTGGCTCATCGCGCGTCCTCGCTAATATCGGAAACTGCTTTCGAGGCAACAGGGCAATTCTCCAGGCCACCTTAGACAAGAGGCGAGAAGATCACCTTTCCCCCCGTTCCTCCCAAAGACGATACCTCTGGGCCTGTCTGCCGGGATACCGTCCCGCTAGAGCGTCCGTGACTGCCCAGTACGACAGCGGCGGCGGGGCCTGTTACGACCGCGAGCTTGCCGAGGGGCAAGATACCCAGAGAGACGCTCCGCTCCCTCAGGCGGCGAGTCAGCGACGCCATCTTCGCCCGCCTCCGGGCAAGCGCCCGGCGGTCCAGCGCCAGGGGCCGGGAGGGCCCCAAAGGAGCGATGACTCCGTCGCCAGCGCGGCCGGCGCACGCCCCGAGCACCGGCTCTTCGCCCAGGCCGCTCCCGGACCTGGCACCACGCTACGGTCCCGGCCAGCTCACCAGCGCCCGCAGAACAGCTCAAGCGCCGCGAGAAAGACCGGCCGAACCTCTTGGCACAAAGGCTTCGATATGCACGCCTGCTGATCGTGCTGCTGGCAACTAGCGGTGAACAGAACGCGGTGATCCGCAGGCTCGCTAGACCAAGGTAATCGCCTCGAGTGGCGAGGTGGCATGAGGATAGTGAGGCCGTCAGCCGCTGGCCTGGCGGCCGGCCGGCCGTGATGAGATGAGGGATGAGAATACAACAGTGGAGCTGAGGTAATGGCCGGTGGCGTGGTCGAAAGCGCCGCCGCACGTTATCAGGTATAGGGCCGCGTAGCCGGTCGCGCCGTAAATGACTTTCGCCGGGAAACTGGATTTAAGGTATTGGCGTACGCCGGTGATGCGGAAAACAGCGGTGGTCCCGTCGGCGAGCCTCACGTCGATGCTATCCCCCGGGCGGAGGGCTCCTAGGCGGAAGAAGACAGCGGGTCTATGGTAGCTGTCGAGATGACCTTCGATGACCGACGCCCCGATCTGGCCGGGCGTTGCCGAGTACTTGAACCATGCGGCCTCATCGGCCCTCGTGTAAAGCGACGGGACCTTGATCGTGCCGTCGGAGTTGACTCCCAGATGCAGCAGTTTCGAGTTCACGCCAATGGCTGGGATATCGACGGACACCGGCAATGAGCGCTGCAGCGATGGCCCCCGGGCCTTGCCTGCGGACGGCCCGGTAGCGCCCGCTGCCGCCAGGGAGGGCTGCGGCGCATGCTCCTGGGCACTAACCGCGACGCCGACAGCGGCGGCCCCGCCCACGACGAGAAGGACGCCGGCCACCCCGGCAACGCGGGCGCGGAGGCTTCTTGACGTGCTGGGCTGGGGAGCGTACTCGCTCTGCGGCCAGGACATGACCACACGTAACCCGGCTATACACCGCCACTCTGCATTCCCCAATGGCGTCGTCCCTCCCTCCGTCTTCCCCAGGGTGCTCTAATCGCGTAGCCTAAAATTCCAGTGATGAACAGGCCATTGCATGTTTGTGCTGTCCATGGGCTTTACCCTTATGGCCGTCGGCGCTTCCGGGGACCTGCCTTCGGCAGGCGCGGGCAGCGACCGGGCCGGCCGCGGTTTCTCTTCCGATGCCGGGACCGGGAAACGGGTCCGCCACCTACCGGACGCATGAGGAGGCCCCATAAAGATGCGCACAACCATCATGGGGAGGGGGCTCAGCGCGAGGTTGACCGTCGTCGGCTGCGCCACCGTGACCATGCTCGTTTCCGCGTCAGTCTCGGCCTGCACGACGTCCTCGCCCTCGCCGACACCGACTCCATTCTCACCCGCAGTAACCGGCTCGGCAACAATAACTATCCTGCCTAGCGGTACGGCTGGTGCCACCACGCCGAGCACGAGCGTTAGCCCCTCGGCCAGACCGTCGGTAACGCCGAGCCCATCGGCATCGCCGTCGGCAACGCATAGCCCGTCGGCCAGCCCGTTCCTTACCGCCGCCCCGGCCACTGGCGGCGGTGGCACGGCCGGATTCCAAGACATCTTGCTCTTCGGCCTCGGCGGAACGGCGATCCTGGTTGGCGCCGGGAGCCTCGCCTACCGTAGAAAGATCATCAAGAACCGCTGACACACGCCGCTGCTGGGCCACTCCTGCTTGCGCCGCAGCCGCGGTGGACTCGTTCCAGGTGGCAGGTGTGTCTGCGAGCTCGATTCCCACCCGGTACTCAGCGATCGACACGGCAGCGACGGCGAGCTCATCAGTGTCCAGGGCAGCCCGGTCGATCGTTCCGCGCTCGTAGGCGATCAGGACATTGGTATCCGGGCTGCCAGATCGGGGCACCGGTGTCCATGGCCAGAGACCCATGGATCTGGCCCGCATTTCGTGATCGAATTGGCTCCGTGGCCGGGTCGGCGGGCATGATCGGTGGTTCCTGGCGATCAGTAGCCGCCGTAGCCACCGTTGCAGGCGCCTGGGCCGAAGTCCATGGTCTGGTCGGGTGCGGAGCCCGCAGTTTCCAAGGGTGTCTAGCCGGATTAGATGATCAATCGTGTGTTGCGGCGGGCGAGTGCGTCCCGTAGATTTTGGGCACGCCGTCGAGCTGGGAGGAGGTCAGAACAATGTCCGATGTTCTGCGCCCCTTCCGCGCTCCGGCGTCCACGCGGATCTGACCCCCGGGGCGCTTGCTTTCCGGAGGATCAACCTATGTCTGATCTGGTCATCCGTCCGCTTGTCGCGGGCGAGGAAAATCTGTTCGAGTCCATGCCCGATCCGCTGCCGCAGCTGCGCCAGGTCGGTTACGCCGACGGGATCGCCGGCGGCGGCTACCGGCCTGAGAACACCTGGGTCGCCCTGCGAGCCGGCCGGGTGGTCGGCCGGGCGGCCTGGGTCCTTCCGCCGGGTGCTGTCGGTGCTCCGTGGCTGGAAAGGTTCGACCTGGACGCCGAGCCGGAGGTGGGTGCCGCGCTGCTGTGCGACGCCCACGAGGTATTCGGTGGTCCCCGGTTGTACTACGCCGCCATGCCGGCGCACTGGCGGCGCCGGCCGGAGGTGCTGTCCGTGATCAAGGCGCCGATGGCGGCGGCCCGGCTCGCCGGGCTGGTCGAGCGGGGGGAGCGGCTGAGATGCTCCTGGACGGGCACGCCGCTGCCGGCGGCCTCCGGGCGGTACGCCTTCCGCCCGGCCATCGACGCGGCGGAGATCAACGCCCTGGTCGCCCGGATCGCCAGGCCGGACGTGCTGACCGGCCTGGAGATGGCGCGGGCGGTCGGCGGCGTTGACCTGGCCACCGACCCGCTGGCCTGGCTGACCGGCCCGGCCGGGGACTGGCGCATCGCGTTGGACTCCGGGGAGCCGGTCGGCCTGGCCGCAACGGCCGGGCAGGCCTGCTATCCGCTCATCGCCTACCTCGGCCTGCTCGACGAGGCTGTCCGGGGGGAACTGCTGGCCGAGGCGGTCGGGGTGCTGGCCGCAGGCGGCGCGTGGGAGGTGCTCGCCGACGTGGACGCCCACCGGGTGGCGGTGCTGGCGGAGCTGGAACGGACCGGGTTCCGGCAGTTGCGGTCCCGGGTCGTCTTCGAGCCGGCTGCAGGTCCGCCATCCGACCCGGCGGTCGCATCCGGTTCGGCCGTCACGCCCGGTTCGGCGGTCGCTGCCGGGCCCGGGGCCGACCGGGCCGGTCTGGATTAGATCATCTAGGTGCGCCCTGGCAGGGCCAGGGCGCACCGCTCAAGGGCACACTCTGCCAGTTCAGTGAATCCGTAAGCGCGTCCTGCCAGCCGACGGACAACGCTCCTTGTTGTCAGTCGGCGTTGAGGACGCGCAGGCGGAGCAGGTCGGCGCTGGCGCGTCCATCACCACGGCCTGAACCTGAGCGGAGGTCTCCGGGGCCAGGGCGTTCTTGAACAGGATTCCCCCGTTTGGCGCCCAGGCCGGATTCCACCATGATCGCGGTGGGGTGGCCAGCCCCAGCGCGTCAGGGCAGGTGATCACCACCACGGTGATGGCGAACAGCATCGCCGTCGCCAGCGACTGCCCGGCCAGCAGCCAGGTGAGCAGGGTCGCGGCGCCGCCCATCAGCGCGACGAACACCAGCCAGAACGCTGCTCGGTCGGCCAGCTGCTGCCCGGGCGCCGTGGAGTTCTGCGCCTCCTGCACCAGCTTCACGATCTGGGGCCAGCGCGGTGTCGGCGCCAACCTTGGTGGCCCGAACCCTAGAGCGCCGGTCAAGTAGTCGTCAGGCTGCCAGCTGGTAGTCGCCGCCGGTGGCGGTGGGCTGGCGTGCGATGACGTGGAGGTTGCGGGCCACAGCGACGCGGCGTAGGCCGGACAGGTTCTTGCGGGTGCCGCGGTAGCGGGCGCGGCGGCCTTGCCAGTGGCCGACGTGGGCGAGGGCGTGCCCGGCCTTGACGCGTTCGCGTAGCTTCGCGCGCCCGGCCGGGGTTTGCTGGCGCTGGCGTAGCTCGGCGAGCAGTGCTTCGTCGGGGTGGATGGATACGCTGCGCCCGTTGCTGCTGGTGGTGCAGCGCGCGCGCAGCGGGCAGG
>DATGVY010000156.1:0-1517 GCA_035299845.1 Streptosporangiaceae bacterium | reverse complement strand
GGCCATGAACGTGGCTGCGGCAGACCGGACCGGCCAGGTCGCTGACCGCGATGTGCTGGTGCGGGCGCTGGCGGCACTTGCGCCGAAGCAGCGGGCGGTGCTGGTCCTGCGGTTCTGGGAAGACGTCCCGGATGCCGAGATAGCAGCGGCTCTGGGCTGCAGCGAGGGAACTGTCCGGGGCCAGGCATCGCGGGCGCTGGCCCGGCTGCGCGAGCTGAGTGGCGATCGGTCTCTCGCTCGATCCGAGTATTCAGCGAGGGACGAGAACCATGAGTGACATCCGCCAGCGGATCCGGGACGCCGTGAATGCGTCCGTTGACGACGCAGAGCCGTCGTTCGATGTGATGACCGCCGTGCGGCAGCGGCACCGCCGGCGGCTCAAGTGGCAGTCCGCGGCCGCTGCTGCCGCCGTGCTGGTAGTGGCTGCGGCGTCAGTTTTCCTGGCCGTGCGGCACGCGCTGCCGGGGCATCAGCCGCCCCGCGCCCCGGCCACGAGTCCCGCGAACCGCCGGACGGCGCCGACGTTGTTCCCGGGCGGCGGCCGGCTGCTCCTAGCCGACGCCGGACGCCTGCGATGGCTTTACCCCGATGGCAGGACGATCTGGATACCCGGCCGGTTCGACGGCGCGCGGGTCTTCGGCGGCGAGCTGCTGGCCTGGAAGTACACGCGATTCGGAGCCAGCTACTACACGATGGGCCTGGACGGAGCCCGGCAGCGCCTGGTCCTGCCGGCCGGTCATGACAACAAGCTCTCCGTGATCAATGCGCTGCTGTCCCCCGATGGCACCGAGCTGGCCTACATCCGGCAGGACATGGTCTCTCCGGCCGTCGTGACCTTCAGTCTCTGGATACTCAACCTCGCCACCGGCCAGCGAGCCGATCTCGGTCCGATTTCTACCTTGGCGTTTGCGTGGCTAAACAATGCCACCATCCTCACCGCCGCGCCCGGCAGCAAATCGCTGCTGCTGGTCAACGCCACCACGGGAGGCAGAACTGCTTACCTCACCGTGACCGATCCCGCCCTGACCCGCGCGTACGAGGAGGCGCGGCCCGGAGCCGGGCCGCCGGCCCACATCGGATCGGACGGAATTACCGGCACCGGCGCGTCGTCGCGCATCGCGGTATGGCTTGCCGCAGCGAGCCACTGCGGCAACCGCTGCATATTTCCCCAGGTCTCGGCGTTCACCCGCCCGGCAGAGGTGGTGCTGCACGGCCGGACGCCGCTGGTCACCTACGCCCCCAAGACGCCGCAGCAGCTCAGCCTCACCTTTGGGCGGGACGGCCTCGTCTTGTTCCAGACCGGGGCCGGCGACCTACCGGGCTGGAACACGTATGTGGGTACCCTGCAAAGCTCCCGGCTATCCGGGCCAGTTCCTTACGGCATGAGCGGAGCGACCTTCAACCCCGCGGGTAATGTCATTGCGCTGCAGGACGACACTTTGATGACATTCGTTCCCACGCCCCGGCCAGCATGCCAGCGGACCGCGAGGTGCCTGGCGTTTCATCCCACCAACCTG
>DATGVY010000155.1:0-4197 GCA_035299845.1 Streptosporangiaceae bacterium | reverse complement strand
CCCGCTGCTGGCCAGGTTCTTTCGCGTTCCGAGGGGACGGGTCGTGATGATCGGCGTCGACGTCAACGACGCCACGGCGGCGGCGCTCAGCTTCGTGCGCAAGGCGGGGGTGACCTACCCGGTGGGGGTCGACCGCTCGGCGGCGATCGCGAACGCCTGGGGGGTCGTCGCGATTCCGCAGACGTTCTTCCTGGACGCCGGGCGCCGGGTTATCAGGCGGGTGTTCGGCGCCGTGACCCTCGCGGAGCTGACCAGGGACACTGCCGGGCTGGCGGCGACATCTGGTGTGCGCTAGCTGATCCGCCGCGGCAACTCAGGTCGTGGTAAAGATGGCCGCCGCCGGTCGGCTCCTGCAGCCATCCAGCCCGGGAAGTGCGGCACCCCGGGCCGATGACCGGATCACCTAAGGTATTTAAGTGTAAGCTGGCGACGATCCAGATCACTGGAGGGAGTGGCGTGCATCAGGTGCTGTTCGGGACGGCGCTGCTGGTCTCGTTCCTGGGCGGGATGGTGGCGCTGCTCGCGCCGTGCTGCGTGTCGGTGATGCTGCCTGCCTATTTCGCGACAGGGTTCGGGCGGCGGTCCGGGATCGCGGCGGCGACCGGGGTGTTCGCCGCCGGGGTGGCGACTCTGATCGTGCCGATCGGCCTGGGCGCCTCGGCGCTGTCGGCCGCGCTGCCCGCCCATCACCTGCTCATCTTCTCCATCGGCGGCGCGGCGATGCTGGTCGGCGGCGCGGCGGTGCTGGCCGGGTGGAAGCCGATGCTGCCAATGCCGTCGCTGCGCTCCCCGACGGGGCACGGCTACGGCGCGGCCTACGGCCTCGGGCTGTTCTCCGGGATCGCCTCCGCGTGCTGCGCCCCGGTGCTGGCGGCCGTGATTGTGCTCACCGGGTCGGTCGCCTCGTTCGGTAGCGCGCTGGCGGTCAGCCTGACCTACGTGGCGGGCATGGTGGCCCCGCTGGCGGTGATCGCGCTGGTGTGGGAGCGGCGGGGCTGGGGCTCCTCGCGGCTGCTGCAAGGCCGCCGGGTGCGGCTCGGGTTCGGCCGGCTGTCCCGGACGATGCCGCTGGGCACGGCGGCCTCGGGGGTGGTGCTGCTCGGGATGGGGGTCGTGACGCTGGTGACCGCGGTGACCGGCCCGTCGATGCCCAGCTCGGGGTGGCGGGTGAGCTTGTCCGCATGGCTGCAGCATGTCAGCTCAGTCACGGGCCGGGCGCTGTCCTGGCTGCCCGGATGGGCCGTGCTGCTCGCGCTGGCCGCGCTGGCCGTGGCGCTGGCGGCGCAGGCCCGGCGCAGCCGCCTGGGCGCTGCGGAGAAGGCCGCGGAGACGGAAGCCGCCGACGGGTCGTCCCCGCCTGACGCCGGGATGCCGGAGATCACCACAGCGAGCGCCCGCGCTGGGCAGGAAGCGGTCAGCCATGAGCGGTAGGTCCAGGACCGGGCAGCGGCAGCGCAGGCCGGCGGCGCAAGACGCGCAGGGCCAGGCGGTCGGCCAGCGGCCGGCCGGCGAGGGTGACGGCGGGCCTGCTGGCCAGCGCCCTGCGGCGCCGCCCGGGCGGCGGAAGGCGACGATGGCGGCGGAGCGGAGGGCGAGGCTGGCCGCTGAGCGGCAGGCGCAGCGGCGGGCCGAGCGGCGCCGCAAGATCGGCGTGCGGGCCGCCATTGCGGCGGGCGTTGCCGCAGCCGTTGCCGGGCTGTTCGTCATCTTCAGCAACGCGTCCCATTCGCGGACCAGCACCAGCGCATACCCCTACCAGGTGGGCAGCCCGGGACCGGGGCAGGCCGCCCCGGCGTTCACCCTGGCCGCCAGTACCGGCGGGCAGGTCAGCCTGTCGCAGTACCGGGGCAAGAGCGTGCTGCTGTTCTTCCAGGAGGGCCTGAGCTGCCAGCCGTGCTGGACCCAGATCGCCGACCTGGAGAAGCACGCCGCCCAGCTGCGGGCGGCAGGCATCGGCCAGGTGCTCTCGATCACCACCGACCCGGTCGGCGCCATCGCTCAGAAGACCCGCGACATGGGCCTGAGGACCCCGGTGCTGTCGGATCCGGGCCTGGCGGTGTCCCGGTCCTACGGCGCCAATAAGTACGGGATGATGGGCATGTCGGCGGACGGGCACACGTTCATTCTCGTGGGCACCAACGGGGTGATCCGCTGGCGGGCCGACTACGGCGGCGCCCCCAAGTACACGATGTTCCTGCCCACCACCACGATGCTGGCCGACATGAAGGCGGGCGAGCACCCGTCGTGACCGCCATCACGCTGCTGACCCAGGCCGACTGCGCGCTGTGCGAGCACGCCAAGGGCGTGCTCGCCCGGGTCAGCGGCGACCATCCGATCGAGGTCACCGAGATCGACCTGGCCAGCGAGCACGGCCAGTCTCTCGCCGCCGGCGCAGGCGTGCTGTTCGCGCCCGGCGTGCTCGTGGAGGGCCGCCCGTTCGGCTACGGGCGGCTGTCCGAGCGCAGGCTGCGCCGCGCCCTCGGACGCCTTGCCCCAGAACTGCACTGAACTGGAGGTTTACCCGTGGATAAGCTGCTCTATCTGCTCCCGGCACTGGCCTGCCCGCTCGGCATGGGCGCCTGCATGTGGATGATGATGCGGCCGCGCCGCAGCCGGCAGGCACCCCAGCCCGGCCAGCTGACCCCGCAGGACCATGAGATCAGTGCCTTGCGCGCCGAAGTCGACCAGCTGCGCGCTGCCGGACGGATTCCGGCTGGCAGTGAGGACAGGGGCGAGGGGTGAACGCCGCGAGGATCGCGGCGGTCATCGGCGCGGCCGTGATCTCAGTGACGGCCGGGACTGCGGGCGCCGCAGTCTCCAGCAGCCCTGCAAGGCATGGTGCCACGGCCGGCCAGGTCCGGTCAGCGGCCCCGGGCGCACCGGGCGCCATGACCGGGACCTGTCGGCGGATGATGCGCCAGTACCCGGCCATGGCCGGCATGCCCGGGCAGATGATGCGCGGCACGCGTGGCATGGGCCAGATGGATCAGCAGATGACGGGGGGCGGGCCGGCCGGCATGACGGGCGAGGACTCAGTCGTCATTGCGGGACCAGTCGGCCGGTGACCGTCCTGCGGTGACGGCGATCAAGGGAGTCTTCGATGATGAGGTGCTGTTTCGATAAGCGGGTCTGGATCGGGCTCGGCGTGCTCGCCGCCGGGCTGCTGATCGCGGATCCGCGGGCCGGCTGGGTGGTGCTGCCGGTGCTGGCGGGGCTGGCCTGCCTGGTCTCGACGCTGTTCATGATGCGCGGCATGCGGCGCGGCGCCGGGCCTGGCACGGCGGCCCCTGTTGGCGAGCTGGCTGCCGGCACCGGAGGTGCGGAGGGTGACCGGGCCGCGGAGATCGCCCGGCTGCGCCGCGAGATCCGGCAGCTCAAGGCACATGCCGGTGACCTGACGCCTGCCGTGGCGGACGCAGGCCCGGCCGCCGGAGCGCGCGGCGCGGCCGGACGAGCGGACGCGGCCGGGCGCGGAAGCTCCGTCATCGGCGGATGAGCCTCGGCGAGCGCGGGCCGCATCGGGTCATCCGCCGCGCCGGGGGGTTGCTGGGGGCGCTGGCGGTGGCGGGAATCGCCCTGGTCGCGGTGGCGCCGGCCGCGTCGGCGCACGCTGCGTTGCTGTTCACCTCCCCGGCGGCCGGCTCGGCGGTGCCAGTCTCACCGCACGCGATCACCCTGACGTTCGATGAGCCGGTCACGCTGGCGGGCCCGCCGGTGAAGCTGACGGTGCCTGGCGGGCGCCGGATCCGGCTCGGCGCGGCGCGGCAGAGCCAGGGGCGCGCCGTCGTCACCGTGCCCGTGCCTGGGCGGCTGCCGGATGGCGTGTACTCGGTGGCCTGGCAGGTGGTCTCCGCCGACGGGGACCCGGTCGGCAGCGCGTTCCGGTTCGCTGTCGGCCCAGCGTCGGCCGCCCTGGGAAATGCCCTCGCCGCGCCTTCCACGCCGGGGCTGTGGCCGCTGGCGGTGGCGCGCTGGCTGGTGTTCGCAGGGCTCGCCATGGCGCTGGGCGGGCTCGCCGCCCGGGGCCTGGCCAGCCGGTACCGGGGGGCTGGCCCGGCGCCCCTCCCGCCGCCGTGGGCGCTGCGCGCGTCGCTGCTTGGCCTGGCGGCGAGCGTGGTGCTGGCTCTGCTCGTGCTCGGCGGCGGTAGGCTCACCAGCGGGCTGGCGCACCCGTCGGTGCCGCGGTTGCTGTCAAGC
>DATGVY010000154.1:0-4028 GCA_035299845.1 Streptosporangiaceae bacterium | reverse complement strand
TATTCCAGGGGCACGGTCGACCGCTGGCTGCGGGCGTGGCGGACCGGGGGCCTGGAGGCGCTGCGGCCGGCGCCGCGGGCCGACACCGGCGTAGTGCGCGCGCACCCGGAGCTGTTCGCCGAGGCCGCGGCGCTGCGGCTGGAGCTGCCGGGCCGCTCGGCCGCGCAGATCGCCTCGATCTTGTATCACCGGCACGGGGTGACCGTCGCCGAGCGGACCGTCCGCGGCCAGCTGCGCCGCGCCGGGCTGCACCGCGAGGCGCTGGCCGCCGAGCCGAAGGCCTACGGCCGGTATGAGGCCTCCCGCCCGAACGAGCGGTGGATCACCGACGTGCTGGTCGGCCCGTGGGTGCCCTGGCCGAGGAGGGAGGGCTCGGCACGGGCCCGGCTGTTCCTGATCGTGGACGATCATTCCCGGCTGCTGGCGGGCGGCCGGTTCTTCGCCCACGAGAACGCCCGCGCCTGCCAGGACCTGCTCCGCCGCGCGGTCACCCGCCGCGGCGTCCCGCAAGTCCTGTATGCGGATTATGCCGACCCGCGGATTATGCCGAGGCCGGCGCGAAGGGCCTGCTCACCGGGGTGAGCGGCCGGAAAGTATCGGCATAATCAGAGGGCCTCCAGGAAGGCCAGCAGGTTGTCGGGGGCGCGGTAACGGCCCGGCGTGACGTTAGGCGGCTGGGTGCGAGCGATCGCGCGTTCTTTCTGGCTCATGTCGGCGTGCAGGTAGACGGACGTTGTGGTGACCTGCTCGTGTCCGAGCCAGAGGGCGATGACGGCGATGTCGTTGCCGGCCTGGAGGAGGTTCATGGCGCAGGAGTGCCTGAGCGTGTGCGCTGTCACGTGCTTGGACCGCAGCGACGGGCAGGCCAGCGCCGCTTTCGCGACGTGGAGGCTGATGCGCCGCTCGATCGCGTCGCGGCTGAGCGGCCTGCCGGTGCTGGCGGGGAACAGCGGGTCACCGGCCGCGCCGCGCCGTTCGGTGATCCAGGCCCGCAGCACCGCCACGGTGGCGGGCAGCAGCGGGGTGCGCCGTTCCTTGCGTCCTTTCCCGACGGTGTGCACGTGCGCTCCGGCGCTGAGGACGATGTCATTGATGGTGAGGGCGGCTAGTTCGGAGATCCGCAGCCCGGCCTGGGCGGCGAGCACGATCAGGGCATGATCGCGGCGGCCGGTCCAGGTCCGCTTGTCGCACGCCGCCGCCAGCGCATCGGTCTCGGCGCCGGTGAGGTAGCTGACCAGGTTGCGCTGGTATCGCTTGGGCGTGATCGCCAGCACCCGCTGAATGGAGGCGGCGTGCTCGGGGTGGCGCAGCGCCGCCCAGGCGAACAGGGACCGGATCGCCGCCAGCCGGTTGTTGCGGGTGCGGGGGCTGTTGCCGCGGACGTGCTCGAGGTGGTCCAGGAACGCGCCGATCAGCGGGGCGTCGAGGTCGGCGATGTCGAGCTGGCAGGGATTCTTGCCAGTCCGCTGTGCAGCGAAGGCGAGCAGCAGCCGCCAGGTGTCGCGGTAGCCGGCGATGGTGTTCGGGCTGGCGCCGCGCTGGCCGATGAGCCGGTCGGTGAAGAATGCCTGCAAGGTCGGTGCGAGCGCGCTCACCGCGGCCCCCCGGCGTGGCGGTCAAGGCGGGCAGCGGCTAGTTCCATCAGCTCCGGCACGGCGGTCAGGTACCAGTAGGTGCCGGCCGGGCTGAGGTGGCCGAGGTAGGCCGACAGCACCGGCATCAGGGTGTGCGGGTCAGCGCCAGCCCGGTACCAGTCCAGCAGCTGGCGGACCGCGAAAGAATGTCTCAGATCATGAATCCGGGGACGGGATGCCGACGTGCGCAGCCCGAGTGCGGTGGTGAGCTGGGCGAAGGTGTGGTCAACGCCGCTAGTGCGCAGCGGCGTGCCGACGGTGGAGACGAAGAACCGCGTTGCTGCCGGGCTGGGGCATAGCCGGTCCCGGCGAGAGGCGTACTCCCGCAGCTCGCGGGTGACACTCGGGTGCACGGGCACCAGGCGGGACAGGCCGAACTTGCCGTCGGCGATGGTGAGCACTCCGCCGTCCAGATCGGCGTCGGCCCTGTCGAGCCTTATCGCCTCTCCCAGGCGCATGCCTGTCGCCGCAAGCAGCCCGAGCAGGGTCTCATAAGTCGCAGCCCGCAGCGGCGGGCGCAGCGCCCGGGCGGCGCCGAGCAGGCGGGTGATGTCGGCCTCTGCCCAGATCCAGGGCTGCGGGCGCGCAGTGACCGAGGGCCAGATCCCGGCCGGCGGGATCTCGGCGGCCGGGTCGATGGTCTTGAGATAGCGGGCGAACCCGCGGGCGGCACCCAGCCGGTGCGCACGGGTAATAGGCAGCACGTCGCGGGGCAGCCCGGCCCAGGCGACGGCCAGCTCGGCGGTGATGGTGGCGGCGCCGGCCGCCTCCAGGTAGCCGATCAGGCTTGGCAGCACGTGGCCGTGGAAGGCCAGCTTGAAGCCCAGCGCCCGGCGCAGCCGCAGGTAATCGTCCAGGTGCCGGTGCAGCTCGCTCATGACCGGTCACCTCCTGACGGCCAGGGCTGAGCCAGTTTCCGCAGCTCGGTCACGCTGACCCGGGCGTAGTTCGCAGTTGATGCCAGGCTCTTGTGGCGCAGCAGCTGGCCGATCTCGGTCAGCGGCGCGCCCGCTTCGGCCATCTGGCAGGCGGCGGTGTGCCGCAGCCGGTGCGCGCCGACCGGCGGGACGCCGGCCCGGCGGCAGGCGTGGCGAACGATGAATGAGATTCCGCCGCGGCTCAGCGGCCCCGCCGGCGCCACCGCGCGCACGAACACCTCGCGGCTGGCGGTGACCGGCCGCCCGCGGGTGAGATAGGCGGCGATCGCCTGGCCCACGTCGGCGGGCAGCGGCAGGCGCTCGTCGCGGCGGCCCTTGCCGTGCACCGTGAGCTCGGCGGCCCGCCAGTCGATGTCATCCAGCCTCAGCCCCGCGGCCTCGCTGGCCCGCAGGCCCAGCCGCAGCAACGTCACCAGGACGGCATAGTCACGACGGCCTGCCGGACGGCGCCGGTCGCAGGATGCCAGCAGCGCCTGCGCGCTGGCCCGGCTGATTCCCTTCGGCAGCGGTGAGCGGCGGCGCCCGGTCACCGCGAGCGCCGCCCCGGCCAGGTCGGCGCCGAGCAGCCCTTCGAGGAAGCAGAACCGCAAGAACGCGCGCAACGCGGCGACGAAATACTGCGCTGAGGAGGCCGACACCGCCTGGGCCTCAGCGGTCACCGCGCGCGTGACATCCGCAGCCGTCAGCCCGGCCAGCCCCTCGCCGGCGAAGCCCGCCAGGAACCGGCGAGCATACGCGACATAAGCGGCCGCAGTCGAAGGCGTTAGCGCCCGCTCGCCCAGCAGATGCCGCCGGAAGTCTGACAGCAGCGCCTCTTGCCCTGTGGCCGGCACGGCCACGGTCTCCGGGACCAGCGCTCCCGCGTCGGCCAGCATCGCCAGGATCGAATCCACGCTGTGTGGCGACAGCGCCGAGGTGCGGCCCTCGCCGCGCCGCGCGGCGATATACCGCTCGACCTGCTCGCCAGCCAGGTCGCTCACGCCGAGCGCGTTCGCATCCAGCCACCGGCTCAGATGCGCCACCAGCCGCATCACGATCACCGTGCTCAGCGGCGTATAACCGCGCTCTCGCAGCCTTGCCTTTAACATCGGGGCGAACGGAGCCAGCGGGCCCGTCACCAACACCCTGGTCACCTTGCTTGCCGGTCTGCCCATCGGTTCCTCCTTCTGAGATCGGAGGAACCAGGATGATCACAAGGCTCAGGATTATGCCGATACTTTCCGGCCGCTTACCCCGGTGAGCAGGCCCTTCGCGCCGGCCTCGGCATAATCCGCGGGTCGGCATAATCCGCATTGTGCCGACGTCGGCACAATGCGGATAACGGGGCCTGCTTCGCTGATGAGGCGCTGCCGCGCTACTGCGCGAAACTGGGCATCAGCCTGGTGCATTCCCCGCCCTACCGGCCTCAGGGGAGGGGGAAAATCGAGCGCTGGTTCGAGACTGTGCGGGCGCAGTT
>DATGVY010000153.1:0-6067 GCA_035299845.1 Streptosporangiaceae bacterium | reverse complement strand
CTCGTCCCAGCTCGGGCTCACCGAGAAGAGCGCATAGCCGCGCGCTCGCGAATCGTCCTCGGCGATGACGCACCGGAGCGGGCTTGACCCCTGGCGCCAGTAGTCGGGATCGTGCAGCACATCGCGCCACCAGCGGTCGTCTCTAGCGAGCATTCCTGGCCGGCCGGGCACGGCCTGCTCATGCACCTTGGCCAGCTCGGCCGGGGCCGGCTCCGGCTCGGCGGCGCGGAGCCGCACGGCGGCATCCTGGGCTTGAGCCAGCGGAATCATCCGGCCCTCGCCGCGCCTGACGGTGAACCTCGCGTGCATGGAGGCGATGCCGTAGCCATACCTGCCGTAAATGCCCGGCTCGGACGCGAACAGTGCGGCGACCGCCTCCTTGCCCGCGCGGATGTCGGCGAGCTGTCGGCGCATCAGGCTGGACAGGATCCCGCGGCGCCGGTAAGCGGGCAGTACGCTCACGGCCGAGATCCCGGCCACCGGTGCCATCGCGCCGGGCAGCGCCATCTGGAAGGTGTAGGCACAGGCGGTGCCAACCGGGTGGCTGCCGTCGAACGCGGCCAGGCTGCGGTCGAATTCGAAGGTGCCCCGCTCGTGCTCGCGGGCAGGCTCGGATGGCCAGCTGGAGTTGAACGCGTGCTCGCCGACCGCGTAGAAGGCGGCGAAGTCATCTTCTCCCACCGGCCGGATCGGGTAAGGGTCGGTCATGCTGGCATTCGTACCCCACCTCGCCGGGCTTCGCGAATAGTTATCTGACCCGGCGGGAACGTGCCGGCCACGCCGCCTACCGATAAAGTGCGGCCAACATGGTTTACCCGGTTCGCCACAGGCAGCTTCGCGCCGCGCAGGCAGCAGCGGCGCGAGTGCGCGGCCTGGTCCGCCGTCAGTTCATCACCAGGAACCGCCGGCTTTCGCTCGTGCTCGCCGCCGTCACGGTGGGCATCGGGATCGCGGGCGTGCACGTGTCGCAGTCGTGGTTCTCGCCTGGGGTCATGATCTTGCCTATCCTGGCCGGCGGCCTGCTGCTCTGGCCGCGCGCGCTGCTGATCCTGTTCGGCATCGTCGCGGTGATGCTGGCCTACGACGTGGCCGACGGTAAGGCGGGTCCCGGCATCATCGCGACGATCGTGGTCACCGCTGCCTTTGCCCATGTGCTGGCCAGAACGCGGGCCAAGCTCGGCGTGCAGGGCCTGCGCGGCGACCAGATGCTGATCGAGCTAAGGGACCGGCTCCGGGCGCAGGGCAAGCTGCCGGAACTGCCGGAGGGCTGGCGATCGGCCGCGGTATTGCAGCCGGCCGACGGGGCGTCGTTCGGCGGCGATTTCCTGGTATCCGCCAGTGACGGCAAAACCCTGGAAGTGGCGCTCGTCGATGTCCCGGGCAAGGGAATCGACGCCGGCACCAGGGCGCTCCTGCTTTCGGGCGCGTTCGGCGGGCTGCTTGGATCGGTGCCGCGCGGCGAGTTTCTCGCGGCGTGCAATGCATACCTCCGGCGGAGGGCATCCCCCGAGGGCTTCGTGACCGCCGTGCACCTGTCATTGGACCTCGCGACCGGGGATTACATCGTCGCCTCCGCTGGGCACCCTCCCGCGGTGCATTTCGACGCAGCGGCTGGCACCTGGCGGGTGACCCAGGCCCGCGGGATCGTCCTCGGCGTTGTTCCCGACCTTCGCAGCATGCCCGAGCAGGGCACGCTGCGGCCAGGTGATGCGCTGATGCTCTACACAGACGGACTTGTCGAGGCGCCGGGCCGGGACATCGATGCCGGGATCAACCAGCTGCTTGGCGAGGCGGACCGGCTGGTGGCCTCCGGTTTCGGTGCTGGCATCGGCCAGCTCGTCCGGTCCATGCAGGCAGGCGCGCGCAGCTCGGACGATTGCGCCCTGGTCCTCATCTGGCGTATGTGATGCGCCCGGCCCACCGGGAGCCGGGGAGCCGGGGAACCGGGAAGCGGGGAAGCGGGGAAGCGGGGGACCGGGGAACCGGGGAACCGGGGGACCGGGGGGACCGGGGAACCGGGGAACCGGGGAGCCGGGGAGCCGGGGGACCAGGGGACCGGGGGCCTGCAGGTGACGACAGATCGCGATATGACATAAATTCAGGCATTAATCCGGCCGGTTAACGGATTGGCAATCGGGCAGTAAAGAACAGGACTTGCGCACCTGCCCGGCCGCCGCGCCATAGGATCGGCTCACCGCGGCGACCTGCGGTGGTTCCCGGAAAAGCGACACTGACGTCACGTGACACAGACGTCATAATTTCCCGGGGGAAAGTCAATGTCCCCGTCATGTGACACTGATGTCATGATTCTCGGAAAAGGCGACGCTGGCGTCATATGACGTGCACGTCATTGTTTGCAATTCCACGAGAACTGTGCAGAAATAGGGACCGTGATGCGCGACGGGACGCGAATGGGCGACAGGTCGCCCCCGGGGGCATCGGGCATGTCGGCCGACATGGTCGCTGCCGCCGCCGGCCGAGCCGTAGCGCCCGGTGGGGGGTCTTCCGCGGCCGGACCCGGCATCGCGGCGGCGATGGCCACGCGGGCAACGGGCGAGAATTTCCCTGTCGCCCTGCGGCTGCTCCCCGCCCGCCACCGCGGGCACCTGATGGCCGTCTACGGCTTCGCGCGGACGGTCGATGACATCGGGGACAAGGCGCCGCTCGCCGAGCGGCCGCGACTGCTCGATGAGCTTGAGGCCGACCTGGGCAGGCTGTACGCGGGCGCGGGGCCGGATAAGGCGGGCCGTGATGGCGCGGGCAGGGAAGCAGCCGGTCACGGCGTGGCGGGCCGCCCGGCCGGGGACGGCCGGGCGCCGGAACTCAGCGTGATCCGTGCGCTTCGCCCTGCGGTCAGCCAGTGCGTGATCCCGCAGCAGCCCTTTCTCGATCTGATCCAGGCCAACCGGCAGGACCAGGTCGTGACCCGGTACCCGAGTTTCGATGACCTGCTCGGATACTGCCGGCTGTCCGCCAATCCGGTCGGCCGGATCGTGCTGCATGTCTTCGGCGCGTTCTCGCCGGGCCGGGCGGAGCTCTCCGACCAGGTCTGCACCGCACTTCAGCTCGCCGAGCACTGGCAGGATGTCGGCGAGGACTTCCGGGCCGGCCGCATCTACCTGCCCGGCGAGGACATGGCCAGGTACGGCTGCGGCGAGGCCGATCTGTCCGCCCCGCGGGCATCCGCGGCGCTGCGCGCGCTGGTCGCCTTCGAGACCAAGCGCGCCCGGTCCATCCTCGACGCCGGCGCGCCGCTGGTAGGCACGCTGGGCGGCTTCGCCAGGGCTGCCGTGGCCGGATACGTGGCCGGCGGCCGGGCGGCGCTGGCCGCGATAGCCGATCATGACGTGCTTGTTGCCACGCCCAGGCCGCGCGGTCGCCGGACCGTGGCCGAGCTGATTCGCTGCTATCTGTCGGGGCGGTGACGCGGGTGGACACCAGGACTCCCGCGACTGTCGAGGTGCGTGCCGCCTACCAGCACTGCGAGCAGATCACCAGGACTCAGGCGCGGAACTTCGCCTACGGGATCCGGCTGCTGCCTGCGGACAAGCGCCGCGCTCTGTCCGCCGTCTACGCGTTCGCGCGGCGGGTGGACGACATCGGCGACGGCTCGCTGCCCGCCGCGGACAAGCTTGCCGCGCTCGCCGGGGCCCGGGCCAGCGTGACTTCCCTCGCCGGCCAGGAAGCGGACGTATCGGCAGATCCGGTGCTTGTGGCGCTGGCTGACGCGGCCCGCCAGTTCCCGATGCCGGTGAGCGCCTTCGGCGAGCTGATCGACGGCTGCGAGGCGGATGTGCGCGGCACCAGGTACGCCACTTTCGGCGACCTTGAGCACTACTGCAGGTGCGTGGCCGGATCGATCGGGCGGCTGTCGCTCGGCGTGTTCGGCTGCAAGGACGCCGCGGTGGCGGCTCCGCTGGCCGACGCGCTTGGCGTGGCCCTGCAGCTGACCAACATCCTGCGCGACGTCAGGGAGGACTTCGGCAACGGCCGGGTCTACCTGCCGGCCGACGATCTTGAGCGCTTCGGCGCCGTGCTGAAGCCGGACGCCGCCATCGCCGTGCTGGCCGACAGCAGGCTTGAGGACGTCGTCCGGTTCGAGGCTGAGCGGGCCCGCGGCTGGTATGCCACCGGCCTGCGGCTGATGCCGCTGCTTGACCGGCGAAGCGCGGCGTCCGCCGGGGCGATGGCCGGCATCTACTTCCGGCTGCTTGAGCACATCAGCGCAGCGCCGGCCACCGCGCTGCAGCGCCGGCTGTCGCTGTCCACGGGAGAGAAGGCGATGGTCGCCATGAGGTCGCTGGCGGGCATGATGCCGGCGGTGCCGCAACCCAGGCCGGCGGCGGGGTCATGAGCGCCCCGGACGACGGGCCCGTGAGCACCCCGGATGGCGAGGGCGGCAGCGCGGCCGGGAATGGCCCGATGGCCGCCGCGGGCAGCCGCGGCGGCGCGCATGCCCCCCGGGTCGTCGTCGTCGGCGGCGGCCTGGCCGGGATCACCGCCGCCATCGCGCTACTGGAGTCCGGCATCGGCGTCACGCTGATCGAGGCCAGGCCGCGGCTTGGCGGGGCGACCTGCTCGTTCAGCCGTGCTGGCCTGATGATCGACAACGGCCAGCATGTGTTCCTGCGCTGTTGCAGCGCGTACCGCGGCCTGCTGGCCAGGCTCGGGATGACCGGATCAGCGACGATCCAGGACCGCTTCGACGTCACCGTGCTGTCCCCGCGCGGCACCGCCAGGCTGCGCCGGACCTCGCTGCCCGGCCCGCTGCAGATGGGCCGCGCGCTGGCCGGGTACCCGCTCCTGTCGCCCGCCGAGCGGCTCCGCGTGGCGCGAGCGGCGCTGGCCATGCGCTTCCTCGATCCGGCGAAGCCGGAACTGGACGCCGAGCGGCTGGGTGACTGGCTGGCCGCCCGGGGACAGGGCGAGCGCGCCCGCCGGAACCTCTGGGATCTCTTCATCGTCTCGGCGCTGAACATCGCGGGCGACGACGCCAGCCTGGCGCTGGCGGCCACCGTGATCCGGACAGCGCTGCTCGGCGCCAGGGACGCCGCCGACATCGGCGTGCCTGCCGTCCCGCTCGGCGAGCTGCACGGGACCGCGGCCGCCGGGGTGCTGCATCAGCTTGGGGCCGAGGTGCGGCTCGGGACGACCGCCGTCGCCGTCGAACCCGGGCCCGGCAGCGGGCTGAGCGTCCGTGCCGCGGCCGGCGCCGATCGCGCTGAGTCGCTGCTGCCCGCCGACGGCGTGGTGGTCGCGGTGCCGCCCGGGCCTGCGTCCCGCCTGATGCCCGCCGCCGCTGGCGCTGCCCGCTGGGCCGAGCTCGGGTCGGCGCCGATCGTCAACGTGCACGTGATCTACGACCGCCGGATCACCCGGCTGCCGTTCGCGGCGGCCGTGGAGTCCCCGGTGCAGTGGGTGTTCGACAAGACGGCTACCGCGGGCCTTGACTCCGGCCAGTACCTCGCGGTGTCGCTGTCGGCCGCGGACGATTTCGTGGACGTTCCGGCCGCGCGCCTGCGCGAGCAGTTCGTGCCCGCCCTGGCGGAGCTGTTCCCCGCGGCAAGGGAAGCCCGGATCGCTGATTTCTTCGTCACCAGGGAGCGGCAGGCCACGTTCCGCCAGGCGCCGGGATGCGGCCAGCTGCGGCCGGCCGCGGCCACCGGCCTGCCCGGGCTCGTGCTGGCCGGCGCGTGGACCGATACGGGCTGGCCGGACACCATGGAGGGCGCCGTGCGAAGCGGGCTGAGCGCGGCGCGGGAACTGAAACGCGGCCTTGCCTGGCCGTCCGGCCGGGCGCTGGTCCGCCTGGCGGGCGCGCCCGCGCCGGCCGGGGCAGGAGCGCCGTCATGACCGCAACCATTCCGGCCGGCGTCGAGACGGCTCGCGACCTGGTGGGGCCGGCGATCGCCGTGGCGGTCCGCCGGCTGAGTCCGGACGTCCAGTCCGTTGCCGCCTACCACCTCGGGCTGGCGGGCGCAGGCGGCCAGCCGGCCGGTGCCGACGGCCGGCCGGGCGGGATGGGCAAGGCCCTGCGGCCCGCGCTCGCCCTGCTGTCCACCCGGGC
>DATGVY010000152.1:0-7833 GCA_035299845.1 Streptosporangiaceae bacterium | reverse complement strand
CAGTACTCTTCGACCGGATCGCCGTAGTAGGCGGGCAGGTAGGTGTGGTTGTAGATGTCGAACGCCGTGCAGCCCGCGCGGATCGTCGCCTCGAAGTAGGGGGACCGCCGGTACCAGGGCCCGAAATACAGCGTTGTCGACCCGCCGACCGCATCCATGTGGGATCTCCTTCCGGCGCTCCATCCGGCGTGGTCCTGAATCATCGTTCAGCCAGACGACTGGATTATCGTGCACGGCGCCGGTCAGGACAGCCCCCCGCGCCGCGTACGCGCCCACCCGGCGGGGCGGCCGCCGCGAGGTGCGCTGGCGACCGGACCGCCTACCCACGATGGGCCTCGCCGCAGCCGCCCGGCCCGGTCGTCGGTGCGCTACCCGACGGGTTCCTGGTCGCCTGCGGGCGCCCCCTCGCGCGGGTGCGCGACGGTCTCCTGCGTGAAGTACGGCGCTCGGCTCATGAAGCGGGCGGCGATGGCCCATACGAGGCACACCGCCACCAGCACCCCCGCGACGATGGAGACCTGATGCGTCTGCTTGATCATCCCGTAGACGAAGACGAGCAGGTTGAACAGCCCGCCGACGAGCGGGAAGAGACCGCTCACGACGAGGTTCCTGGTGCTGGACCGGAGGTAGTGGCGGTAGTACCAAACGCATGCCGCCGCGATGATGGAGTACATGAGGAGATAGAGCAGCCCGTCGGCGCTGATGATGTACCCGATGGCCGTCGTCGCGCCGGCCGACGCCAGGTAGGGGATCAGCGCCAGCGGCGGGATCACGCCGAGCAGCAGGGAGGCGATCCACGGCGTGCGGAACGCCGGGTGGATCCGCGAGATCGCCGGAGCGAACAGTCGGTCCCTGGCCATGGCGAACGTCACCCGGCTCGATTCGACCAGCTGCATCTGCGTCGTTCCGAACACCGCCGAGAAGACCGCCAGCGAGAGGAGCCGGCCCCACCCGTGCAGCAGCACCTGGCCCGCGTAGGTAAGGACGTCGGTCTTCAGCGTCAGGATCTTGGCCGGCGATGCCACGCCCTGGAACGTGATGATCAGGAATGTGTACCAGAGGGTCAGGAAGATCAATCCGAGTATCGCCGCCCGGCCAGGGTTGAAGTGCGGCTTCTTGGACTCCTCCCCCAGGACCAGAGGCGCCTCCCAGCCCGCGTACAGGAACCCGCAGATGACCGCGGCGTTCGCCAGCCCGGAGAACCCGGTGGGCGAGGTGTGAATGGAGAAGGCCGCCAGCGACGGCCCGTGGGTTCCCGCCGCCTTGGTCACGATCTCGCGCACAAGCGCAAGGATGACGAACAGGATCACGATCGCGTACTCGAAGGCGATGATCGACGTCTGCACTACGATCGACGGCCTGATCCCTCGCACTGCCACGTAGATGACGAGCGCCATGACTGCTGTCGAGAGCAGCCATACCAGGATCTTGGGGAAGGTGTGCCCGGGCGAGATGATGCCGAGCAGGTACGTGCCGGCCAAGGTGATGTTGCCGATGTTGGCCACGGTGGCCGCGAGGATCGCGAGGATGCCGGTGGCGAAGCCCAGCATGGGATGGACTGCTTGCCCGACCCAGATATACGGGGCTCCGGCGTGTGGCTTCCAGTTGTTGAGCCGGGAGTAGCCCACGGCCACCAGCAGCATCCCCACGCCGGCGACCACGACCGCGAGGGGCGACGCCAGCCCGGCGAACAACAGGAGCAGCGCCAGCGTGAATGCGACCGTACTGGAAGGGGCTACGCAGGCCACCGAGGCCACCCAGTCCCCGGCCAGGCTGACCGTGTTTGCCAACAGGGTGTGATGTCGTTCCGCAGGGTCGTCAGTGCTCATGATCCCACCTGTCAGCGAGCCAGCCCGAACACTTCCCGCTAATCTAAGCGCAGGCCGGCGACCCGGAACAACGCCCGAAACGGGAAACTTGAGCGCCACCGCTGCCAGGATCGGCCGCGTTTGGCCCTACTCGGCAGGCACACCATTACGCGGACAGCTGGCTGGAAGCGCGGCGACGGGCACCGGACCGTCGGCCGATACTCATGTGCCGCCGAGCGATCGTTCACGAGCTGGTCACCGAGCGTGGTGGAGCCCCGTGGGGGCAAGTTCGCAGATCCGCCTGATTGGACGGCTGCCGGTCGTCAGCATTGCTGTCCGGGCCGCGCCCGAACGGTTGTTCTGTCACGGCAACCGATCAATTACCAGCTCCGGCGTGCCGATCAATGAGTTCTGGGCTCGCGGCGTGCTGCCGGCGTCTGGCGAGCTGACCGCGCTTATCGGGTCTGCCCTATCCGCGGAGGCATTGCTGGCGTCGCGCAGGTGGCGCCGCTGTCAGCGGTGGCGTAGAGCCGCACGTCGCCCGCGACCTGCCCGCCCTTGGTGGTCAGCCGCCCGCCGATCACGAAGCCGTGCTGGGCGTCGAAGAAGCCGGGGGTTTGCAGCGGCACGCGGCCGCCCGGCAGCCTGATCGGCGTCAAGGTCCGGCCGCCGTCGCGGCTCAGGTACGCGGCGGCCGCGAGGGGGGCGGGCCCGGCATGTCGCAGGCCCACAGCGCCCAGTCCTCGGCCGAGGTGAAGACCGGCGCCGCCGGGAGGCAAGGCCTGACTCTGTCGCGACGATGAGCAAGGGCGGCGCGCGGTGCCGTCTGCTTGGGATCCCGATACGGGCACGACGTTGGACGAGCGCCAGGGTTGCCGAAGTGTCGCCTAGGTCCCGGCGAGACGCTTGCTCTCGCGCACCGCTCCTCGGCGAACTGGGAGAGCACCATCGAGCAGCGCCATCCTGGAGGGCAGGCCGGGCCTCGGCGAAGGTCTCTGTCGGTGTTACACCGGGGTACCTTCGGTGTCCGAGTCGTCGATAGGAATGGACTCTGGGCCATCGGGTGGCGTCACGACGGTTGCCGGCTGGGTGTGTTCGCCGCGCTGCTGGATGCTGACCGGCGATCTGAGCAGGTTGCGGGCCAGCAGGGCAGCAGGAAGTCCCATCATGGTCGCCACCGCGAGCACAGTGGTGAGGGTTCCTCGCGCTAGGGTCAGCGCTGCGACGCCGGCTCCGAGCGGCGGGGTGGCCTGCATCGCCGTTCGCAGGAGGGCGAACAGGCGACCGTGGGCCTGGGGGGCCACGAGGCGCATCCGCAAGCTCTGAGCCCACGCGGTCATCGGAGCACTGCATAACCCCACCGCGGCAAGGGCAAGTACCGTTGTCGCCGCCGAATGGACTGCCAGTACCAGGACCGCCGCAGCGGCGGCCAGCTGGGCGACGATAATCGATGCGCGCAGCGAGGCGCGCCAGGTGCGGCGCGCCAAGAAGGCGGCGGCCGCGAGCTCGCCTCCGGTGGTGGCGGCCACTAGGTAGCCGTACCCGCCGATTCCCAGACCGAGGTCGAGCGCCCGATGCGGCAGGAACACGAGCAGTGCGCCCTCACCCACGTTGAACAGGGCAAACATGATTGTCGTGTCGCGAAGCACGGGATTGGCGACAGCCAGACGTACGACCGCCACCAGGCCGGTGCTGCTCGGCGCGGCGGCGCCGCGCGATCCGGAGAACGGGGTCGGGAACCTCAGGTCTCGAACGGATAGCAGGCTGAAGGCCAGGACGAGGTAGCTGGCAGCGTCGAAGGCGACGACGCGTGCTGCTCCTATCGTGGCGACTGCCAGCCCGGCCAGTGCCGCTCCTGCCAGGCTGGCCAAGCCGTAGCTGGCACCTTCCAAGGCGTTGGCCTGGTCGAGCTGAGTCTCCGGCACGAGCGAGGGGATGAGGGAGGGGAAACCGGCCAGGCTGATCATCTTGAGCAGGCCATAGATCCCGGCCACCGCGTAGAGCTGGATGGCGCCCGGCTCGGCAAAAAGCGCGGTGAGCGGAATCGATGCAAACGCCGCGCCGCGGGTCAGGTTGTCGGCGATCATCAGGCGACGACGGTCGAACCGGTCGAGCGCCCATCCTGCGCCCAGCCCGCCCACGGCGACGGGGGCCGTGTACAGGGCTACCAGGAGGGGCAGGTTGGCGTGGGCCGATCCCAGCGACAGCGCCACCAGCGCGATCCAGCCGGCCGAGTCTCCCGCGTACGACACCGTCGTGCCGACCCACACTCGCCGGAAGACCGGCACCGACAACGGCGTGGACCCAGCGCGACCTTTCCGCATGGGTGGACAGTACGGCTTGGAGGCGGCTGGTCACTGCGCGAAAAGTGCGCCGAGATCAGCTCAGACGCACTTGTCGCGATAAGCCGTGGGGGTCGTGCCGAAGGCGGCGCGGAAGGCGGCATGGAAGCGGGTCATGCTGCCAAAGCCGCTGTCGAAGCAGACCTCGCTCACCGGAGCCCGCGTTCGGGCGAGGAGGCAGGCCGCATGGCTGGTGCGCAGCTCGACGATGTAGCGGTGAGGAGTGACGCCGACGACATCACGGAAAACGTGCACCAACCTGGTTCTGCTCATCCCCAACGCTGCTGCCTCGGCCACAAGATCCAGGTCCAGCTCGGTGTAGCGGGCATCGGCCTCCGCCTGCAACCGGGCAACGAGCACCGTCGACCTCTCGCTTGGTCGAAGGGACTGGCCGGGAGCCTGCTGGCTCTGTGCCAACATGGCCAGGCACAGGGCATCGACCTCGTCGCCTTCCGGTTCGGCCGACCGCAGCTCGGCGACGAGCGACCGCCTCAAGCAGTGCAATTCTGCTACCTGCGGAACAAGCAAGGCCGGGCCAGGGTCCACATCAGCGCGGTAGATCACGCACAACAGCCTGTCGTCCACCCCACTGGGGTGCCGGCAGTCATGTTCCGCGCCAGCCTCCCCCACAAGCACCATGTTCGGCGCCACCTCGCCGCCGCCGCGCCGCGAACGGACCTGCCACGACCCGAAGGTGGTGAAAGCGACACAGCTGTGCCGCCACCACTCCAGGCTCGCCGTCGGCTCGCCCGGCTCGTGAACGAACGAGCCGACCACCACCTGACCCGTGCGCATCCTCTCCAGCAGCGGCATGCATGCAACTCTGCCAGCAAGACCCCGGTGCAGGAGCGGCGCCCGGCCGTCCTCTCGAAGGTGGTCGAGGCGGACCACGGCGCAGGCTGGCTGACAGGTCGGCGGCATGGCGGGACCCGTTGTCCGCAGAGCGAACCCAGGCGGGCACCCCGGACCGGCATCTTCACCGGCCTCCCCAACCGGACCAGCCGTGTGTCCCAGATACCCGTCCGCAGAGATTCTCGATGACAGCAGCTAACCGAACGTCCCGTCACGCTTGCCGGCCAGGAATCAGGCACCGGCACCACCATCTGGCTCCTGGACGGTCATCGGGATTGTGCCCACTGACGGTCGGCCGGTTTCAGGGGCGCCGGATCCGCCGATCTGGGCGGCAAGAGCGAGGACCGTCTGGCTGGTTACGTCCGTCCATAAGGAACATTCGGTGCCTTGATATAGGCCAGGGGCAAACAGTCGTCCGAAGGTTCATCCGGCGGCGCAGTCAGCCACTTCCAGGTGCTGAGGCGGGTTCAAGCTCCTGGCGGGTTCGCCCCGCCGGATGCTGGTCTGGGTGGCGGTCCTGCGCGGCTCAGGCCGAGAACACCGGCGGTGAGGAGCAGGGCGCCGCCGGTGACGTACACCACCGTGATCCCATAAGCACCGGCGAGGACTCCTCCCAGCCCGATGCTGGCGAGCCGGGTGGTCTGCCACACGACGTCGTAGAAGGCGAACACCCGGCCGCGGATCCGGTCGGGGACGCCGGTTTGCAGCACCGAGTTGTAGGTGACGTTGCCAGTGCTTGTGCCCGCTCCGTAGACGGCAAGAGCGCCCGCGGCCACCCCGAAGCTGCTGGTGGCGGCGAGGGTGAGGTCCACCAGGCCGCGAAGCAGGTAGGGGCCGAACAGCCAGCCGGCGCGGCGCACGTCCCGGTCGAGCCGTTGGAGAGCGAGCGGCCCGAACCCGGCGCCCAGCCCGATGGCGCCCAGTATCAGGCCGAAGCGAGCGGCGCCGGCGTGCAGGTGACGCCCGGCCAGCACGACCAGCAGCGCGAAGGTGGCGCCGGCCGACAGCGCGGCCAGCGCCTGGACCCCGGCGAGGGTGGAGAGGAACCGGCTGTCGCGGACCGCCCGCAGGCCCTCGGCTATCTCGGCGAGCCGGGTCTGGGCTGCGGGCGGGCCGGCAGGCGAAGCCGGGTGAGCAGGGCGGCGGAGGCGAGGAAGGACACTGCGTTGAGGGCGAACGCCGGGCCGGCCCCCGCCGAGGCCACCAGGGCGCCGGCGGTGGGGGCCAGCGCGATCTGGGAGATGACCGCGGCCGACCACACCGCCGAGTTGGCGCCGACCACGCCGACCTCGCCGACGAGAGCGGGCAGGACGCTGGCCGCGGCCGGGTGGAAGAACACGCTGAACGCCGACAGCCCGAACGCGGCCGCGTACACCGTCCACAGCTGGCTGTGGAAAACCGCGAGGAGGGCGGCAATGCCGGCCCGGACCAGGTCGGCGGTGACCAAGACCCGGCGGCGGGACAGCCGGTCGACGGCCGCGCCGGCCACGAACCCGAGCAGCAGCACCGGGGCGATCTCAAAGGCGACGGCGCCGCTGACCTTCAGCCCCGAGCCGGTGATCCGGTAGACGAGGATGACGATGGCGACGGCATTGAAGGTGTTGCCCCACTGGCTGATCGTGTGGGCCGCGAAGAACTGCCGAAATCCCGGCGAGCACAGCGCCCGGATCAGCGGCGACGGCTCCGGCCGCGGCGGCTCTGGCGACGATGCTCGGCGGCCCATGAACCCAAGTCTTTCCTTCGCTGCGCCGGCGGGGTCCGTCGCCGGCCCGTGTTGTCGCCTTCACTGCGATCGGGAGACGGGGCAATCCGGGCCGGTGCAGTCTGCCTGGCGCCAGCAGCGCGGCTGCTCCGGGGAGGGCAAACCGGGCGATGATGGAGTCATGACTAGCTGCACCCGCGCCCGGTGGTCTGCGAGAGCGGGATGACGCTCGCGGAGGCGCAGATGCGCGCTTGCCCGGTCTTCGCCCGAAACCCGTGCCCGGTGGCTGAACCTGTCGCGGCACCGGTGCGTGTATGCGTGCAGGGGAGGTCTGCCTTGCGCGGCCGGCTTAATGCCTGCCGGGTTGGCCGGTTCTCTGGTGGCGGCTGTTTGCTGGCGGAGCGGGAGATTGGCGAGGTGCGGCATGAAACGCGTGAAGATCAGTCACCTTTTGGGCGCGGCTACTGCGGCGGTGAGCGCGCTCGTGCTGCTCACACCGGGGGTGGCGGCCGCCCAGGCCTGGACTGTGGTCTCCAGCCCCTCCGGGGGCCAGCTTAACGGGGTGGCCAGCGTGTCGGCCAACGACGTGTGGGCGGTGGGACAGACACTCGCCCCGGGGACGCTCGCGGAGCACTGGGACGGCACTGCCTGGAGCGTTGTTCCCACCCCCAACCCGGTGCCGGGGAGCGACCGGCTGTCCGCTGTCGCGGCGGTGTCCGCCAGCGACGTCTGGGCGGTCGGGATAGTCAGCTTTTCCAGCCCGCCGGTCATAGTGCACTGGAACGGCAAACGGTGGGCAAGCGTCGCCCACCCAAAGCAGACCGGCTTTCTTTCTGGCGTGTCGGCGGTCTCCGCCAATGACGTGTGGGCGGTAGGGGAGTCCCAGGTGCCGGGCGTGGGTCTGCAGACCCTGATCGAGCACTGGAACGGCCGCAAGTGGAGCGTGGTCCCTAGCCCCAACATCGGCCCGATGGACCAGCTAAGGGGAGTGACAGCCGTCTCCGCGAACGATGTCTGGGCGGTCGGGTTCGCCGAGCCGACCTCCTTCGCCAACCCGCAGACCCTCATCCTGCACTGGGATGGCACCAGCTGGACCGTTGTGCCCAGCCCCAACCCGGCCGGTGTCGGG
>DATGVY010000151.1:0-1962 GCA_035299845.1 Streptosporangiaceae bacterium | reverse complement strand
ACCCCGCCCACCGCGGCGATGACGGGTTTGGGCATGCCGGTGATCGCCATGATGATCGGGTTGTAGTGCTGCCGCACGGTATCGATGGGATCGGCACCGGCCGCTAGCAGCCCGGCATGCTCCCGCAGGTCCTGCCCCGCGCAGAAGGCCTGTCCTGCGCCGGTCAGGATCACCGCGCGGACTGCCTGGTCGGCGCCGCACTCGCGCAGCGCGGCGAGCAGGCCGTCCTTCATCTCGGCCGTCAGCGCGTTCCTGGCCGCCGGGCGGTTCAGCGTAATGGTGGCGATAGCGTCGCCGCGGTCGCAGCGCACGGTGTCGGTCACACCGGTCTCCTCACATCGTCGGGGCGGCCAGCACCACCCGATCGCAGACAACAGTCCACGAAACGGGCGGCCGCGGGCAAGAGCCTGGCGGATTCTGCCTCAAAGAGTTCGGCTGCCTGCCGCCCTGGCCACTGCCGCGGCAGCAGCTCCGCAGGCAGGCCGGGATCCCTGAAGAGGAACTTCCGCCATTCGTGCACCAGCCTGCTCCGGGCCGCGAAGACTATCTCGTCCGGGGTATCCGGACCCACCTCGGCGACCAGCCCGGCGGCGACGGCCAGCCAGCGCCGGTACGCGTGCGCCAGGCCATCCAGGTCCCAGGTCCTGGCGAGCAGCCCGCGGGCATCGCCGTCGTAGCTGGCCCTGAATCGCTCCGCGCGAACCCGCTCGGCCTCGAGCAGTGCCTCAAGCTCGACCGACGGGCGCGGGCTGACCCAGGTCGTCTCGTCAACGGGGGCATAGCCAAGGTAGCCGAGCGCGGCGCGGAGCCGGTCCCTGCGGGCTCGCTCGGGAACCCGGGCGACCACGATCAGGTGCCAGTTGCCGTCCCAGTCCGGGGCCCCATGACGGTAGATCCGCTCGGCCGCCTCGTCCAGCCTCCTGAGCGCCCGCGGCGTGAGGGCGTACCCGGCGCCGTCTGCCAGCCTGACCGCCTCCAGCCACCCTTGCCCAGCCATTCGCGATACGGCAGTGCGGACCGCGGGCGCGGTGATATCGAGCGGCGCAAGCAGCCGGACCAGGGCCGCGACCGGCGCGTGCGCCCCGCGGGACCGCAGGTGATCACCGTAGAGGTCGAAGAGAGCCGATCTCGCGTCCACGTCACCAGTCTCGCCCGATGCCCGCCAGTCCGCGATGGAACGCTGATCGTTACCACGGAGCGCCGGAACTCTGGATAATAGAGGTACTGATCAACGTGGTTGTGGCTGGCAGGTCCCGCCAGGTACCGGGGCTCCGGTGCCGTAGGCCTCAGGTGAGGTCCCCTGCGGCCCCGCGGCAGGAAGGGGATGCAGGATGGCGGCGATGAAGCCGCGGACAGGCGACGGTCCGCTCGAGGTCACCAAGGAGGGCCGCGGCATAGTGATGCGCGTCCCGCTGGAAGGTGGTGGGCGGCTCGTAGTGGAGCTGTCGGCCACCGAAGCGGCTGCGCTCGGGGAAGCGCTCAAGTCGGCTGTCGGCTGACCCTTGCCGACCGATCTCCACGTCACCCTCCTTCCAGCGGCCGGCCCGCGCCTGCTCAGTGACTATCTCTCCGCCGTGGCCGATGGCCAGGCCGATCCTCCCGATCTGCTCGCGGTGCCAGTGCGGGCGGACGACCTGCAGCGCGGCCGGCCGGAGCTTGACCCGTTCCTGCCCGCTGGCGCCGCGGCGGTGATCGCGGCCGCGGAGATGACGGGCCAGGCAGGCGAGATCGCCGAGGCCCCAGCCCAACTGGGTGCTCACGCCAGCCGGGTGGCGTTCCTCGGCGTCGGCGACGGATCGCCGCGCGCGCTACGGCGGGCCGGGGCGGAGCTCGGCCGCCGGGCGGCCCAGGGAAGACCAGCACAGGGAAAACCAGCACAGGGAAAACCAGCACAGGGAAAGTCGTCCCAGGGAAAACCAGCACCGGGAACGCCAGCCCAGGAAAAACCAGCACAGGAAAAAC
>DATGVY010000150.1:0-3542 GCA_035299845.1 Streptosporangiaceae bacterium | reverse complement strand
CGCCGCAACTGGCCCAGCAAGCCGCGAGGGCCGACGCCGCCGCGGCCAGGGCCGCCGCGGCACGCAAAGCGCACGCCGCGAAGCCCCGCCCGCCGCATACCCCCGCCGTGCCCAGGAAGCCGTAGCACGCGGCCTCAGCCGGGAACTCGCGCCGGTTCGAGTACCGCGGTTCGTGATCGAGGGCTTCATGGCCGCAGAGCGTCCGATATGACGTCGAGGCCTTCGCTTCCCGGTAGGTTTCGTCGACCAGCAGGACTGCCTCGGGGCAGCGGCACCGTCGTGGGGCTCGATGAGGCTGGCACAGACGATCTGGCAACTCACAGTTACCTTCACCGGGCGTTATAAGAAAGATATCTGCATGGCAAATGGGGCGAATGCGATCGGACCGCGCCGGTGCTGATAGCAGAAATTGGCGGTCGAAACGGGGCCAACGGGACTATTCCAAGAAAGGCCAATCACGATTCCACCGCTGCCGCGGGTTGCTGCTTTCCCACCCTGACCTGGAGTTATTAACTTCTGTTGCTGTCATTAGTAGCGGCAAGGCTGATCAGAAACCACTCTCCGTAATCAATCGAATACAGAGTAAACCGCCTTTCATGGCACTGCGTCTCGTACATGTAAGGGCGGATGCTGAAGTGATCCGCTTGGGGGGTCGAGACCTGGCCGTGGCCAGGCACTGGGAGGGCACATCATGGTCAGCGACGGAATTAAGGCTGCCCAAATTCAGGCACAATACTCACAGCTCATCAACAGCACCTGGGCGGCCAGTGCCTCCCAGCCGACAAACGTCTTGTCCGCTATCAGGCACGCGATGGCCCGGCTGAACCCGCGCTGGGGCGGCCACCGGCCGGCCGGCCGGCACGCCGCGCCTGGACGTTCGTTCCTCCGCCGCCACGCTCCACGCTGACCTGATCCAACGCCACCAGCGCTGCCATATTCCTTACGGGTCGCATGCGGGTGCACATTTTTGACGGGCGTGAACTTGCACTGATACCACCGCGAGGCAGCACATACTGGGAGTGTCTGGACTTTCCTGGAGGTTCTGGGCGTCACTGCGGGTGATCCGTGCTGTTCAGCGGCGATGAGGGCGGGTTCCCGGGGAGCGGCCGGGGGCGGTGCGCGGTTGCTGGTTCCGCCGGTCCGGGGGCCGGTTCCGGGATGGTGGAGGGAAACGACCCTCGGCAGGCAACGGAGGCCCGGCGATGGCAGTGGCGGTTTCGCTGACGGTGACGCAGGTCCGCGAGGACGGGAGTGCCGGCCCGGTAGACGATGAGCTGGCGGCGGCGCTGGCCGGCGCGGTGGAGCAGTTCTCCTCGATGCTGACCTGGACCGCGCGGCAGGCCGGGTCTTTGGATCACGGGGAGCGGGAGACAGTGATCGGGGACTCGGGCCGGGAGCTGCAGCGGCAGCTGCTGGAAGCGACCTTTGCCATCGACGCCGCACGCGAGGAACGGGTCCAGCAGGTCACCAGCGCCGCGGGGATCCGGCACGGCACCGTCGAGAAAGGCCACGAGCGGGGCGTGATCAGCGTCTTCGGGCCGGTGCGGGCCGTGCGGCTGGCCTACCGCAACCGCCGCGAAGCCAGCCTGTACCCAGCGGACGCCCGGTGGATGCTGCCCGATGACCCGTACTCGCTGGGCATGCGGGCGCTGGCGGCCTATCACCTGGCCGGCGGCGGGTACGGGCAGGCCCAGGAGGTCATCGAAGCCCGCACCGGGGTGAAGATCGGCCCGGCCCAGCTGGCCGGCCTGGCCCAGGATCTGGCCGCCGGGGTGGATGACTTCTACGCCTGGCGGGCCAGCGGCGCGGACACCGCCCTGCCCTACAGCGACGTGATCATGATGCAGGCCGACGGCAAGGGCATCGCGATGCGCCCCGGGCACCGCGCCAGCGCCGGCAAGGAAACCAGCGCCGCTCATCCGGGAATCAAGAAGATGGCCGAGATCGTCGCCGTCGCCGCCGTCACCCCCGCCGCCCGCGAACCGGAGGACATCGCCGCCCCGCCGGCCCGCCGCAAGGAGCACCCTGGCCCGAAAGCGCGCGACAAATGGGTATCCGCGTCGATCACCGGTGACATCCCCGGCACGATCGGCACCGCGTTCGACGAGGCCGACCGCAGGGACCCGTACCGGACCCGGCAGCGGATCTTCCTCGTGGACGGGAACAAGCAGCAGATTGCCGCCATCGCCGCCTGCGCCAGGGACCGCGGCCTGAAAGTCCCGGTCTTCATCGACTACATCCACGTCAGCGGCTATATCGGCAAAGCCGCCGCCGCGCTGCACCCCGGCGGCCCGCAAGCCGCCGGGCAGTGGGCCGACGGGCAGCTGCTGCGCGTGCTGCACGGCCGCGCCAAAGCCGTCGCCGCCACCCTGGCCTCCGTCGCCGCCAAGACCCGCAACAGCCCCCGCACCCGCCACCTCGACCTCACCGACGCCGGCAAGGCCGTCACCTACCTGACGAACAACCACACGCACATGCGCTACGACAAGGCACTGGCGGCCGGCTGGCCGATAGCCACCGGCATGATCGAAGGCGCCTGCCGCTTCGTCATCGAAGACAGATTCGGGATCACCGGGGCCAGATGGTCCCCCGACGGCGCCGAAGTCATCCTCAAGCTCCGCGCCGTGGTCGTCAACGGCGACCTGGACGACTACATGAGCTACTACAAGACACGCTACCGCAACGACATCCACCTGACCCGCTACGACCCGGCCAGCATCCCCAGCCTCGGCCTCACCGCATGACCGGAACATCCTGAAATAGCACACCTCTCAGAAATATGCACCCGTCGCATGCTGCCAGCCGGCCGGCCGCCATTTCCGCATGCCGTCAATTCGGCAGCATGAAAAATAACCGAGAAAGGTAAGAACTAGCTCAATGAATATCCGCAAAGTGTTCCTTGGCGGCCTCGTCGCTTCGGCGGTAACCGTCCCCGCGACTGCCGCAAGCGCAGCAGCAACCCTCCCGCGCTTCTCTGCCCCGATCTAATATCGCGGTTCTGCTCCGTGTCCGACTCGGTCCCCTGCCGCGGATTGTGAGTGGTATGCCGAATCCACAGCGCGCGACGGCCCGACGGGTCGCGGGCGCTGACGAACCACGACGGATGCCCGGCGGCCTTCATGCGCTAAGTCTGATTCCGGCCCGGCGATGGCCACGAGCTGGGTTCGGGACTGGGCGGCGGTAATGCGGAGCAGGTTCTCGACGTGCTTTTCCACGGTGCGGGGGGAGAGATGCAACCGGGCCGCGATCTCCTTGTTGGAGATGCCAGCGGCCACGAGGCGGAGCACGTCGGCCTGCCGGTCGGTGATGCCCAGCCGGGACCAGCGGCTCGGCCGCGGCCCGTCGAGCAACTGGCGGCAGCGCGCCGCCAGCGGCTCGATCCCGTACCGCGCGAACACGCCGGCCGCCGCCTCCAGCCACTGCCGTGGCTTGCCCCAGCCGTCGGCCAGCGCGGGCTCCGCCGCGCACAGCCGGGCCAGGTCGGCCCAGACCGGGTAGTACTGCAGGTCATCGTCGGCGGCCGCGGCCAGATCGGTGGCGCG
>DATGVY010000149.1:0-4231 GCA_035299845.1 Streptosporangiaceae bacterium | reverse complement strand
GGAAGCTCGACAGGTCCCACGGCCCGGTGATGATCATGCCGAGCTTGCCGGAGTTGAACAGGCTCTCGCTCTTGCCCGCGGACGGATTGAAGTCCAGGTACAGAGCGCGTGCCTGCTGCATCTGCCGCAGCAGCGACAGGGCCTGGACGCCGGCAGGCGAGTCGAACGCCACCTTGGAGCCGTCCGGGGTCAGCAGGTGCCCGCCGGCCTCCCACAGCATCGCCTCGTACTCCCAGACCGTGGTCTCGCTGCCGTCAGCAGGGAAGGTCAGGCCGAAGATCTTCTTTGCCGGGTCGCTGATGGCCTTCGCGTCGGCCGCGAGCTGGCTCCACGTCCAGCTCGGCCCGGGAATGGCGAGGTGGTGCTGTGCGAACAGGGTCTTGTTGTAGACGACAGCCAGGTTGTCCACCAGGGCCGGGATGCCGAGCACCTTGCCCTTGACGGTCGCGACGGCGCGCTCGCCGGGGACGAAGTCGCTCCAGCCGTACTGGGGCTGCTTCACGATGTTGGTCAGGTTGACGAGCTGAGGCGTGCCGGCAATCTGCGGCATGTTGGTGCCGTACTGGTAAGAAATGTCCGGCTGCTGACCGCCCTGCAAAGCGACTGTCACCTTATTCAGCGCCTGGTCGTTGTTGACGTACTCCATGCTGATGTGGATCTTCGGATGCAGTTTGGTGAACTCGTCGGTGATGTTTTTCAGCGACTGGTATTCCGCGCCCTGGCTGGCCGGCGGCGGCGGCGTGTATCCCATCCACAGCACGAGCTTGACGACGCCGTTCGCGGACGGGGAGCCGGCCGACGTGCCCGACGAGCACGCAACAGCGGCCATGACGAGTGCGATCGAAGCTGCCACCCAGAGTCTCTTCATCGGGCACCTCTCGTCACGCTGCTGCCCGGCCGCTGCGCGGCACCGGCTGACCCCGCCGAACGGCGACAATGGCCGCATTCCGCGATACGGATCGCCGTTCTGCCGAACTTTGGCCGATTGTCCACCTGAGCCCGGCAGGCGTCAAGGGTGGCCGTCAGGGGACAAGCAGTGCCTTGACCGGTTGCAGGCCGCCGTTCATCAGCCTGGTGAAGATCTCCGCGCCCTCGGCCAGCGGATAGTGCGATGTCCAGCTCAGATCCCAGTTCCGCAGCAGCTCAGCCGCCCGGCCGAACTCCTCGTCGCTGTACGCGAACGAGCCGAGCACTCGCTTCTCGGCACGGATCAGCGCGTTGGCGTCGAACCCGGCCGCTTCCTGCGCGAGGCCGAGCCACACGGCCGTCCCGCCTGGCCGCTGATGCTGCACCGACAGCGCGCGGGTGACCGGCGAGCCGACCGCGTCGAAGATCATGTCGTACTCGCCATCGAGCCCGGGCCCGGCGGCAGCGGCGCCTAGCCGGCGGGCCTGGGCGAGCCTGCCCGGGTCCAGGTCCGTCACGTCCACGCTGGCGGCCCCGCCGGCCAGCGCGGCCAGCAGGCAGAACAGCCCGATGGCCCCGCAGCCGAGCACGGCCACCCTGGCGCCCGGTGCCGCCACGTCGGCCCCTGCCGCCGTGCCGGCTCCTGCCGCTGCGCCCGCTCCTGCCGCTGCGCCCGCTCCTGCCGCTGCGCCGGTCCCTGCTCCTGCTCCGGCGCTGGCGAGATTCCAGGCATGCACCGCGTTGGCCGCGGGCTCGACCATCGCCGCGGCCTCCCAGCCGAGCCAGTCCGGCAGCGGGCGCAGCGCGGACCCCGGCACGGCCACCCGCTCGGCGAAGCCGCCGGCCCGGTGCACGCCGATGATCTGACGCTCCCGGCAGACCTGCCGGAGCCCGCCCAGGCAGAGCTGGCAGAAGCCGCAGGACAGCATCGGGTTGACGATCACCCGGTCGCCGTCCGCGCTCGTCCCCGCGAACTCGTGCCCCATGATCAGCGGCGGCTTGCGGAAGCCGGGATGCCTGGCCCCGTGCAGCTCGCTGCCGCAGATGCCGACCGCGCGTACGTGCACGAGGACGTCGCCGTCTGCCACCTCGGGCTCGGGGACGTCGTGTAGCTCCAGCATGCCCGGGCCGGTGAACACTAGCGCCTTCACCTGGGCACCTCCGTTGTGCGGGCCACGGCGACCTCCGTTGTGCGGGCCACGGGGACCTCCGTCTCTGGCGTTATGTCGCTGGCTGTGCCGGCAATGTTTCTGGCAGTGCTTCTGGCTATGGGTTCGCTGGCTGTGGGTTCGCTGGCTGTGGGTTCGCTGGCTGCGCTGCCGTTTTGCTGCCGCATGGCCGCTGCGGCCGGCGTTCAGCCGCGGAACGGATGGCACTCCTGGCCGGTGACGCCCGGCAGGCAGGCGAACAGGGCGCCCGCCGACGTGCCTGGCCCGGCTGCCGTGCTGATGTAGAGCACGTCCAGGCCGGCGCCGCCGAACGCGCAACTCGTGACGTGCGCCGCGGGAAGCTTGATGATCTGCTTCAGCCGGCCATCCGGCCGGTACCGCTGCACCGCACCGCCACCCCACACGGCGACCCAGATGCAGCCCTCGGCATCTACGGTGAGGCCATCGGGGACGACGTCGCCCTGGCCGAGCCGGGCGAGGCAGCGGCGGCGGCCGGTCTCGCCGGTCGCCGGGTCGTAGTCCATCACGTCGATCCGGTAGGCCAGCGAGTCCACGTAATACATCCGCGTTTCGTCCGGGCTCCAGCCGATCCCGTTGGAGATCCCGACGCCGTCGAACAGCCTGGTCAGCCGAAGGTCGGGATCCAGCCGGTACAGCGAGCCCGCCCCGGGGGACTCGTCGGCGGCCATGGTGCCCGCGTAGAACCGGCCGGCTCGGTCGCAGGAGCCGTCGTTCATCCGGTTGCCCGGCAGGTCCGCCTCGACGGAGACCAGCGGCGTCACCGCGCCGGTGCTGGTGTCGAGGGCGAGGAAGCCGTCCCTGGCGGTCACTACCAGGCCGCCGCTGGCCCGCGGGACCACCGCGCCGACCGGTTGCCCGGCATCCCAGCTGACGTGCGAGCCGTCTTCGTCCAGCCGGTGCACCAGCCCGGCTGGCACGTCAACCCAGTACAGGGCGTTGCTCGCGACGTCCCAGTGCGGACCTTCGCCCAGCTCCGCCACCGGCACAGGAAGGCGGACAGGATGGCTGCCGCCGACGGCGAGATTGGCCATGTACGGTCGCACCTCCGAGGCCGCGTTCCATGTACCGGAATCACGTTCCTGAAACGGACGATGTCAGGTCGGCCCGGCCCCTGTCAATGCCGGGAGAACCTCAGGTCGTGCGACCGTCGGACCACTCGGCGACCGTGCGGCGTAGGTAGTCGCCAATCTCGGCGAGACGGCCTGCCTCCGCCCGAGCTCCCAGCACGGTGACGCTGACCGCCGTGGCCGGCACCGGCCGGCCGAGGAAGATCGGCACGGCGGCGCACCGCACGCCGATCTCGTTCTCCTCGATATCCAGCGCGTATCCGCGCTCGCGCACGAGCGCCAGTTCCTCGGCGAGCCGCGGCACGGACGTGACGGTGTTCGGCGTTACCGCCTTCAGCGGAGCCCACCGGGCGGCCCACGCCCGCACCGCCTCGTCGGTGGGATACGTCCAGGCGAGAAGCGCCTTGCCGACGCCGGTGGCGTGCGCCGGGTTGCGTCCCCCGATCACCGAGGACATCGTGATCGTGCGCGAGGCCGCGATCTTGTCGTGGTACACGACTTCGGCGCCGTCGAGTACGGCCATGTGCGTGGTCTCCCGCAGCTCCCCGGTCAGCCGGGCAAGCAGCGGGTGGATCAGGGCGCGCAGGTCGAGGGTGTCATAGAAGCGGAACGCGGTGGCCAGCAGCTCCGTGCCAAGGAAATAGGAACCGCCGGGCTCGGGCTGGGCGATGAAGCCCCGATACCTGAGCGCTGCCAGGATCCGGTGCAGCGAGCTCTTCGGGATATCGAGCCGGCCGGCCAGCTCGTCCAGCGAGAGCCCCCCGGACGCGCTGCCCACCACCGTCAGGATACGCAGCGCCCGGTCCACGCTCGCTACGGGCGACTCATCGGTGTTCACTGCGCGCTCCGCCCCGGCGATGATCCTGCGTCCGCCCGCAATTCCGCTGGACGGAATCATAGACCAGATGGCGGATCGCCGCTAGCTTGGCGGGAGCCCGCACCGCCGGGCGAGGGCGGGCCTGGGCGGCGAGGGCTGGCGAGGGCGGGCTTGGGCGGGCAGAAGAAGAAAGCGAGCCGACGATGAGGCACCGGCGATGCGAGGACTAGCGGGCCGGCGGGTCCTGATCA